>CALFRH010000404.1 GCA_937919225.1 uncultured Parvularcula sp. | reverse complement strand
CACCTATTGGACACAGGTGTAGCAGGAGCTAAGGCACTCCCCGGCTACCAAGGAGCCTTTGTGACCCAAATATCCGAAAATGGCCTCACGACGTTCACGCTCACAACGTTTTGGGAGAGTGTCGACGCAATGCGAAGCTTTTCGCAATCTGACGAGGCAGTGCTCTACCCTGGCGACGACGCGTTTGAGTTGCGCCCTGATTTGAAGACCTACGTCAGCAGCGTCGTGTTTATTGAACTCAACCATCCCAACTGAATTCCCAAAAACTGTCTTGCACTGGAGGCGAGCGCTGGCTCGAAAAAGTATGTCCATAAATCAACGACTGAACGAACTTGGCATTGAACTGCCTACCGCTTTGGCGGCCGTTGCCAATTACGTTCCGACCCATATGAGCCAGGATGGTACGCTGAACGTGTCAGGACAGATCGCGTTCGTGGATGGGACCCTTGCAAGCCAGGGAAAGCTCGGCAATTCAATCTCGGTTGAAGAGGCTTACCAGTCTGCCCGAACCTGCGCGATCAATGTCCTCGCCCAGGTGTCGGCCGCATTGGACGGAGATATGGACCGGATCATCTCTTGTCGAAAGCTCACGGTCTTTGTCGCGGCAACGCCGGACTTTAAAGAACATCCCAAGGTCGCAAACGGGGCCTCCGACCTGATCGTTGAGGTGCTGGGAGGCGTTGGCCGACACTCACGTTCAGCCGTTGGGGTGTCGAGCCTACCTTTCGATGCACCCGTTGAGGTCGAAGCAGTGTTTGAAGTCAGGACAGTCGCTTGAAATCGAAAGCTAAAGCCACAGGCGAAAAGCGTCGATCAAATGATCGACAAGCTACTGGAGCAGATCCATGACAGCGAATTTGGCTCTTTTTTGATTGATCGGAACTGAAGTTCAAAAGCGCCCATCGTCTTACCTTAACATAATGAACCCTATCGACCAAAGATCTGAACGCTGGAAGCGCTTCCCTGAAGTTCGACTTCTATAAAAAGCAAGTTCTCGAGCAAAAGGCTCATGACACCAGAGCCGTTGAGCAGCAATTCACCTCTCGGTAAGTTGGCCGCTCATCCAACCAATGCCGACGGCTACCTAGCGGACAAAACTGACGATTGTCGGCCGGTTGCTAAGGTTCGCTCGTGCAGTTGAGCGGCGTCGTTTCCTGCACAAGCGCATGGTTGGCCAGAGCAGTAAGTTTGTTTCTAGCGCCTTGTTTGCCTGACCAGCAGGATCGCAAGAACCATTGCGGCCCCTAAGGAGACCGTCCCAGTGATCCACGCTTTGCCCACACCTTCGGTCTCGGCAATCCACCCAAGGACAAGCAGGCCGACCATTGCGCCCAACTGTTTGAGAAGAGACTGAACCGAAAGGATGGTGGAGCGACGATTGTCCGGCACATAGGCGTGCAGGATGCTTGCAGCGGGCGACTCCGAGAGTCCCAATGCAATGGAAAAAAGGAGAAACGCTACAACGAAACCGATGAGTGATCCTTGCAGGGCCAATGCGATCTGACAAACGATCAGCGTTGCAAGAACCGCCGCGAGCGTCATCGCATGACGGCGTCTAAAGAGGCGGCCAACCTTTCCGGCAAAGCTCGCGCCCACTGCAATCGCCAAAAAGTATCCTGCCGTTAAAAGCCCCACTGTGGCAGCAGCGCGTTCGGGATCAAGCATAGCCTGCACCACAGTGGGCCAGAGCACTTCAACCGGATTGGTGGCGAAGAGCATTAGAGTCAGGATCGCCAGTAACAGAAAGAGCGCGCGGTGCGAGATCGCGAGGCGAGCGCCGTCGCTGATTGTGCTTGGCACTGCACGTATCTCACGCAGCACAACCGCCCCGTTAAGGGGCCGGGCTGGTTCCCGGATCAGAAAGACGGTGTAGGCAAACACGACAAGTGTCAGCGCGAGTCCGGCAGCATAGGATACGTCGTAAACTGTTCGACCGACCAATGGGTCGGAAGTGCTGTTCCCAACTACGAGGCCGGGAAGGAAACCGCCCACAATCGCCCCAAATCCGAGACCCGCAAAGTTTGCCGTTTGCGCCCGCGCCAAGAGGGGTTGAATTTCAACGCCGGGTGCACGCGTTTGTAGTCCTTCTACGAACCAGGCGTCTAGCGTTCCCGACCGCAATGCGCGACCGAGGCCGACTAGTCCGAAAGATGCAGCGAGAGGCCAGAAAGCGTCGGACAAGATAAAGACGGCGGAAGCCGTCAGGCTTGCTACCGTTGCTAGCAGAAATACCGGCTTGCGACCTATACCATCCGCTAGCCCGCCAAAGGGTAGTTCAGCCGTCAATGTGACGGCGGCATAAATGGCAAAGAGTGTTCCGATTTCACCGACGCCCAAGCCCCGTCCCTGAAGAGCGAGAGCCGTCACAGCAACGATCACACCCATCGCGAAACGGTCAAGAAACTGATGCCCCTGAAAGAGATACACATGCCGACGCGCGGAGGAAGGCAACTCTGCGAAAGGAATATCAACGTTAGACACCATAACCGGTAGCTTCGGTCACAAGCGAATATGGTGCAACCATCATCGAGATTTGTCTGCCAAACCAGATGTTCATGCACGCCGCCGCATATTGTATTTTGCGCTGATTACGTTGAACCAGTTACTTGTTGTTGTCCTCTTTGGCGGACCATTTCTTTGATTTCCATGGAGCGATTAAGGTTCGATCTCCGGTACATCCGGCGGCGTGCGCTAGTGGTTTGAGCTTAGTCAGTTTCCTGAGGTCTTGCGCGGTAGCTGCGAGGGCGAATTCGTCTTGCACACCGCATGGCCCGTGTAACCGAAGGCGAGCCAGCCCAAGAATGCGTTTGAGACCGGCGAAGAGCATCTCGACCGTCTTGCGGCATGCCTTAATTTTTTGCATTGAACTGCGAGTAAATGCAATGGTGGGCAAATTCCAAGACCTCCTCGTACCGCTCGCGGATGACTGAACGTGCATCGACTTTCGGAGTGCACTTTTCTTTAGCAGGACAGATACCGCAGACAGTTTTGCTGGCACGGTATTTGCGACGCCCTGTTCGCGATTGCTTGTTTCGTGGGTACTGGTGGTTTTGCCGGATGCGCTTCGGCTCTTTTCCTTCGGGACAAAGATACCTGTTTTCTGTCTGGATCTTAGGTAAAGTCAGAAGGTGACCACGTTTCATCCTGTCGCCTCGATTTGTAAAAGGCTGGGATGAGCGGCAGAATTTGTTGATGCATCGCGAGCTAGGAGAATTTCTCTGAGGAGCCGTAAGCGGTGTCAGCCGCCACCAAGTCCGGCCACAGCCCGAAGCGTTCGTGGTCCACTCTGTCATGCCGCGCGATGCGCCCGCTTCCGCTATTTTGACAGACCGACTGGCGTCTACATCAACAAAAATCCTGTGATCTGTGTCGATCAGGTGGTTATCGGAATAGGCTACCATGCCGTTGCGTTGCTTCCCGACTTATACTTGATGTCATCCAGCGGATTGACGCCCCGGGATTTGAACAGGTGCCAGTAGGTTTCACTGCCAGCTTTAGGTATGTAAGCCAGTTCGAGCTTTAGCCCGTCCGGATCGGAGAAGAAGACGGCGTAATAGCCAGGTTCATATCCATAATCGGCGGGCGGATCGAGAATTTCTACGCCATTTTCTACCAGCAACTCATACAACTTATCGACCTGTTCTCTACTTTCGGCGTTCCACGCACAATGATGGAACCCAGGCGCGTAGCGGTCATGTAGTTGAGGGTTTTCAGCGATGCTCAAAATGAGGAACTGAAGGTTTCCGTGAGCGGCTGGCATTGCCCAGGACAAACGTGTTTCCGTTCGTTCAACCAAGCTGTAGCCCATGAATTCAGCGAAGCGTCCATAGAACTCTTCTGCGCGCGGAATATCCGTTACGGTGAGGCGAAGATGGTTTATGGAGCCAGATTTTCGCTGTGTGTTTTCATCGAT
>CALFRH010000403.1 GCA_937919225.1 uncultured Parvularcula sp. | reverse complement strand
AATACTGGCGGATTTGACAGGTTTCCGGCATAATCGGACAAATGCACAAGATTCTGACGATAGGGTTTGATGGCATGCTGGCGGGGGCCTTTGCGGCGCCAGCGGACCTCTTTGCGACCGCCAATTTCATCGCGCGTCGGGCATCGAAAAAAGCGGGCGCAAAGGAGCCTCTCTTTCGGTTGATGACCGCGTCGATCGATGGAAAGCCTGTGATTTGCGGCAATCAACAATCCGTAAACGTTGATTTTGCGCTGAGTGAGGTTGAGAATGTCGATGTCGTTATCGTTCCCGGCCTTTTCGTCGATTCAGCAGAGATGCTCATATCAATGCTCAGTCAGCTCACGCCCCTCGGCCGTTTTCTCCATCAGATGCGTGATGAAGGTGCCATTATCGCGGCGCCATGCACCGGGGTCTTTATCCTCGCCGAAACGGGCATGCTCGATTTTCAAGAGGCCACGACAACGTGGTGGCTCTCCACCGAATTTCGCGAAAGATACCCCAATGTGGTTCTGGATGACATCAAGCTTGTCGCGGATGCGGAGCCCCTGCTGACGGGCGCTGCTGGTGCGTCCTATATGGATTTATCGCTCCATTTGATCAGTAAGCTGGCTGGCCCCAATTTAGCAAGAATGACGGGAGCGTATTTATGCCTAGACGGTCCGCGGGAGTCGCAAAGCGCCTATGCCATCCCATACCACCGGCAAGTTCGCGATCTCTTCATCGAAAAGGCAGATCACTGGATCCGTCAGCACTCTGGTGAGAATTTGACCGTATCCGATTTGGCTCGCCATTTAGGGGTTAGTGCCAGGACAATGGCGCGGCGGTTCAAATCCGTTAGCGGCATGCCGCCTTCTGACTATATTCAACGGGTTCGCATCGACAAGGCAAAATACCTTTTGCACAACTCGACCAAGTCTATTGGCCAGGTTGCCGGTGAGGTCGGGTACAAGGATGAAGATGCCTTCCGGCGCGCCTTCACCAAGCATGTTGGTCAAACACCGACCTCATATCGACGCAAGGCGAAATTGTAGCGTTTCGCATCCCGCGTGTATTGCCGCATTATTTATGGGTCTGGAGAGACTTCACCCCTCCATTTGGGGGCAGATCAGGAATTTCTCGCCGGTAGATTTGGCGTAGTAGCGCTGCATCACATCGACCTTCAGCGCATCATAGAGAGAAATTTCATCCGTATAATGGCTAGCGAAGGTTGTTTTGAGTTCGGCCAGCACCCGTTCCCGCATCTTGGTGGTCGTCTCAAGGCCAACCCGGGCGAGGAAGTTGGGCATCAGCCACCCGCCAACCCCCCAGGCCATGCCGTAGGCGCGGCTAAGGGTGGTGGGCGAGGGGTTTAATCCGCCGTAGAGATATATTTGTTTGTGTTTAACCGAGCCATAGATGCTGTAGGCGCCGGGGGTTCGGGCGGCCGCCCCCTCCATCGCGGTGAGGATTGTGGAGGCAAGCTCGCCCCCGCCTGTGGCATCAAAGCCAAGGGTCGCGCCGGTCTCGTGAATGGCGTCGGTGAGGTCCGGTAGGAAAGTTTTCTCGCTGGAGTTCAGGACATATTTGGCGCCAAGGTCCTTTAACAGAGCGGCTTGCTCGGGTTTACGGACAATATTGACAAGGTCCACGCCATCATCCTGGCAAATCTTGACCAGCATTTGGCCAAGGTTCGAGGCAGCGGCGGTGTGAACGATGGCGCTATGGTCTTCAAGTTTCATCGTCTCGATGAAACTAAGCGCCGTAAGCGGATTGACGAAGCAAGACGCACCGTCCTTGGCGGTGTGATCAGGGCCAAGGGGCATGGCCATCATGATATTCACCACGCGATATTGGCCGTACATGGCACCGCCCATCGCCGCCACGGTTTTGCCCACCAGGCTTTGAGCATACTCACTGTCCCCCGCGGCCACCACGGTGCCGGCGCCTTCATTGCCCAATGTGAGGGGGTCGCCCACCCGCCCTTTCATGATGCGCATGGCTTGATCGGGGACAGGCGCGGTGAGGACCGTGTCCCTTCCGGATCCGGATGTCTTGGCGGCTGCCATATTGGCCCAGCCAAACATGACCCCCTGGTCCGAGGGGTTAATCGGCGCGGCTTCCACCCGAACAATGATCTGATCGGGCCGCGGCTCGGGCATTGGTTTTTCCACCAGCTCTAGGTGTAACTCGCCGTCGGCGGTGAGGGTGGAGAGCATTTGTAGATAGTTAGACGGCAGGGACATGGGGCACCTCAAACTTGCAGATCACAAATAGGAACGCTTTTGTGTCTCGGGCTAGGGCCCTCTGGCAAGGGATTTATCCAGTGACCGGTGAACGTGTCGCGCCGCCGCTTATGTCAGTGTTAGGACCACACTGCCGCGCTTGCGGCCGCTATCGACATGATCGTAGGCTTCGGTGATGCTTTCAAAGGGCAACGTTCGGTCGATGACGGGTTTCATCTGGCCCGATTCCGCCATCGCCACTAAGCGACGCAGGTCCGAGGCGTTACCACTGGCGACGCCCACCACCAGGCGTTGACCATTTTTCTGGGAGACAAAGGGCGCCATCACCATCTCTGAGAGGCCGGAGGAGATCGCCAGCAGCCGACCCCGTTCGGTGAGGCGGGGGCGAGCCCGCTTCCACGGGGCGTTGCCGACGCAATCCATGATGATGTCATAGCGGTCGGCGCCTGAGGTAAAGTCCTCCGCATTGTAATCGATGATGCGGTCAGCGCCGAGGGATGTCATAAGATCAATATTCCGTCCGCTGCACACTGCCGTCACGTGTGCGCCGAGGGCTTTTGCTAGCTGAACAGACGCGCAGCCCACGGTGCCCGAGGCGCCATTGATCAAAATACGAGACCCCGCCCCCAAGGGCGTATCCCCCTCCAGAAAATGAAGAGCCGTGGTGCCCCCAAATATAAGGGCAGCGCTTTCCTCCATCGTAAGCCCCGCGGGTTTGGGCACCACAGCGCCATTAGCCGGTAGCGTTACATATTCCGCATGGGTTCCAGTTGAAAGTCCCAAGCTGCCAAAGACTTCATCGCCAGGCTGAAAGCCTGTCACATCGCGGCCAACCATTTCAATAACGCCCGCAAGATCCGTCCCGAGAATGGGTTGCCGCGGCTTTGTAAAGCCAAAGCCAATGCGAACCATAGGCCCCATGCCAGTGGGCACGTTAAGGGCCCGGATGCGGGCGTCACCGGAATTCACGCATGTCGCATGGATGCGAATGAGAACCTCGTCCGCCTTTGGCGTTGGGTTGGGAACCTCGCGGATCTCCACGACGGAGGGCGGGCCATATCGGGTGCAAATCGCAGCTCTCATACCGCTTGTTGAAGCACACTTTGCCCCAATTGCCAAAGCACGCTGTCACCTTGCGGGGGCTAGGCGCGGGGTTGCCGGAACACAAAGCGGAGTACGGAGGGTTTTAAGGTCATTGTTGCAATGACCAATAATGATCCGACAGTTGCAATGCCGCACATGATCACAAGGCCCTGGCCCCATCCAAACAAGAGCACGCACCAAAGGACCGCGCCGGCCACGAACGCTGAGCCCCCGCGCCGGTAGGCTTTAGAATAAGAGGCTGGCAGAGGCGCGCCATAAAGCTGGCGTTGATGCTTTTGCATCGAAACGCTGAGCGCCGCCAGTCCGATGAGCGCCAGGAGAAAACCGACAAGCCAACTCATTCGGCAAGCTGGGGGGGAGGGAGGGGGCGCCCCCTGCGGGCACTGGGTGTTCGTTTGGCGGCCGCTGGTGACGCTTGGGTTTTCTGGGAGGCGATGCGCGCTGCGTAGGCTATTCCAGCCCCGATGATGACCATCCAAAGGTCGACCCCAGCCAGCACCCAATCACCGGGGCGTCCGGGCAAGGGCAATGTGTTGCCAAGGTGAATGTCGGTGGTCAGCGCATTGAGGATCGGAATAAGGATGAAAAGGGCGGCTGCCGCCGCCAACTGCTCGACCCATGCGTTTTTCGGGCCCCGGATGAGGCTATGCGTGAGTGCCGCGGCCCAGGTGAGGAAGATCACATGGATCTCCCAGTCCGCTCTGCCGGCTAAGTTCAAGGGGAGAAGGCGGTTGGCCCAGAAATAGGCTGCGATCCCCAGGGGAAGCCCGGCGACAACGCCGACGTTCAATCGCTCAATGACCAACAGGCTTTTGCTTGCCGACATGCCCGGGCTTAGTTTCTGTCGCCGCTTTTTGGTCCACAGCACGAGGCCAGTGGCCACCATCCCGCCGCCCAGAAGCCCCGACAGGAAAAACAACACCCGCAAAATGGGCCCTGCGAACAAGGCTTCGTGGAGGCCCTCGAACGTGTCGATGACATCAAGAGCGCTAGCGATGCCCCGCGGGTATTCTTCTAGGCGCTCGCCGGTCACCCCGTTAAAGGTCACGCTCGGCGCCTTGCGTTGGATGGCCTCTGAGATGGTGCCAAAGACCTGAATGTGGGCGGTGGCATCTCCTGGATTGGTAACGGTCAGACGGCTGACGGGTTCGTTCGGAAACGATTTCCGAGCCTCCACGATCAGGGGCGCAATCGGGGTGAGGTCCATCGCCTCCCCGGTTCGTTCCGGTTCATCGCCAATGCCGAAAACCTCTTCAATCAAGGCATCACGAGCGTCCTCGCTCACGCCATATTGCGCAACGATAATGGGCGCGAAGAAGAGCGTGCCAACGAACAAAAGGCCCGAATAGGTGATCATGATTTGATAAGGCAATGTCATAACACTGAGGACATTGTGAGAATCAAGCCACGAGCGCTGCCCTTTCGATAATCTCAGGGTGAAGAAATCGGCGATAATCTTCTTATGGGTGATGATGCCCGATAGGATTGCCGCGAACATGAAAAAGGCGGCAAGTCCTGCGATAAACTCGCCGAGGGCCCTTGGGATATAGTGGAAGGTCCAGTGCATTTGGTATAGCGACTGCCCACCGCCAGTGTCGCGGGGGTCGGGCACGATCTGCCCATCGGCCGTCAGCTGCGCCCGGCCTGAAACGCGCTCTCCCCCCTCATCAGTACCCTGCCACCCCACAGAAACATAAGGGGAGTAGGTTCTATTTGTTGGCACGATGACGAAATAACTATCCGCCTGCGGGGCCTGTGCGCTGGCATAGTCGATTCCCATCTGAAAAAGGGCAGACCCATCACCAGTGATGTCGACCGGCGCTGGTTGCTCTGGTTTCATCCAGCGGTCGATCTCGGTGTCATAATACCCCGCCGAGCCGGTCAGGAACATGAAGTACAGGATCCAACCAAGGAGGAG
Source organism: uncultured Parvularcula sp. (assembly GCA_937919225.1). Taxonomy (GTDB): domain Bacteria; phylum Pseudomonadota; class Alphaproteobacteria; order Caulobacterales; family Parvularculaceae; genus Parvularcula. The sequence goes on along the minus strand of CALFRH010000403.1, from coordinate 14,528 downwards.
GCCCGTCCAGGTGTGCATCCATGACATGGATTGACGCAGCGACTTCATGATCCGCTTATCCCCCTCGCGATCAGAATGATAAGGGCAGACACCGCGCTGAGCCCTCCAAGATCACGCAGGGCGATCTTCCAACTGTCGACGGCAAAGACGTGAATGAACAGGAGCGTGTAGATGAGACCACCGACAAGCAGGCCTAGAACAACCGCGTCGCTGCGGTGAATGGGCAGAAGCGCCGCGGAGGCGGTGATCAGCAAGGTCATGGTGATATACCCGCCGAACACCCCAATGGCGATCCGCGCCCAAGGGTTTGGAGTTGCCGGACCCGTCTTGGCAGTTTTTTTTGCCGTGGGGCCGGTTGGTCGCTCGGCGGTTGGGGACAACATCTCTTCCATAGTGAATGCGACGGGTGTGGTTGCTGATGAACGCCTCTTATTTGCAAGTAGTTCTTAAATGCAAGGAAAACTGTTCGTTGCCCCTGTTATGAAGCCGCAGCCCTTTTGACCGCATTGCCGCAGGACTTGCCCGCCAGTTGCTCGCCATCTCGCTTAAAGCCGCTAAGACAGAGCCATGACCGGTTTTGTTTTTCCTCGCCTTATCTTTTGGGCCCTCGCGCTTGCCGTTCTTATCAGCTGCGCAAGTCCGCGATATGCGCCCCCTGCCAGTGATGGGGCGGCCCTCGCCGGAGAAGAGAGGGCAGCCCTTCAGGGGGCGATGGACACAGCGTTGGCGCGTCGGGCTCGGGTCTATGACCTCGCTTGGCCAGTTTTAGCCGCGAACACGGCGCTTTGTCCGAATGTCTCCCCCAGCATCGGTCTTGTTCTTGCCGACAGAGGCTTACTGGCCACCATGGCCGGTGGTCTGCGGGAGCGTGACCTGGAAGCATTGGGCATTGAGGAGGGGCTACACATTGTCCACGCCATGGCTGGTGCGCCGGCGGGCCAGGCGGGGCTTGCCGCTGGCATGACCTTAATGGCCGTAGAGGGGGAGGCGGTGGCCAAACCGGGTGCGGCAGGGAAAGCCATTCGCCAGACCTTAGAGGAAAAAGACACGGTCACCCTAACCGTGGGAGGAGGGAGTGAAAGTCGTACCCTGACGATTACCGGTACGCGCGCCTGTGCCATGCCGGTAAAGATAAGCCAGAGCCAGGCGATTAACGCCCATGCGGCGTCGGGAGATATTGTGATCTATACCGGGCTTATCCGCGCCTTGACCGATGACGCCCTGCAATTTGTCATCGCCCATGAGGCCGCTCATCTGGCCGAACGTCATCCGCGGAAATATTGGCGGAACCTTGCAGTCTCCGGGGGGGTGGTGACCGGCCCCCTTCTTTATGCGGGGGCGACCCTTGCCGACATGGGGGCAAAGGCCATTGGGCAACGGCCCGATATCTCCGTCACCGCCCGCAGTCTTCGCCTTATTGCCCCGTGGTCAACCCATTTTGAAGCGGAGGCGGACTATCTAGGCCTTTATATGGTTGCCCGTGCAGGGGGAGACCTTACCGGGGCTCGCGAGGCGTTTGATGTCTTCAGTCGCGAGGCACCGCGCAGTATCTACACCAAATCGACCCACCCCGTCACACCGGAGCGGCTGGTGGCGCTCCAGGCGGCCGTTGAGGAAATCGAAGCCAAACGCGAAGCGGGCATGCCGCTATTGCCGAACGAGGTCTCCCATGGGCAGTAGGGGTAAGGTGCATGACCTGTTGCTGATCCATGGCGTTTGCCACGGCTTGTCCGGGGCATCCACGCAGTTTGCGCCAGTATGCTGGACAGGGTGGACCCCACGGACAAGCCGTGGGGAACGGCGCGCGAGCCCTTTGGGGGTCTTAACCGGCCGAGGGGCGCGCTGACCCGTGCGATCTCAGTTTTACTCCCTCAACGGAACATTAATGATAGTGAGCGTCTTCGGCTTTGCCAACGCGGTCTTGCGCCGGGTGGCGAGCCCGTCTCTTGCTATGGATGATGCGAAGACGAATGTGTTCACCCAAGTGTGGCAGTGGGGCTATCAGCCGGATAACCCGCCGCTTTACGAATGGCTCCTTAAATTGGTGCAGCCTCTCACCGGCGCCGGGCTCGAGGGATTTTTGCTGCTGAAATATGCCTGCCTCAGCATCGCTGCTATGGCGCTACACCTTTTGGTGCGGGCCTATGCCTCTGACCGGGTTGCGTTCGGCACCACCGTCGGCATGGTGCTTCTCTACCAAGTGGGGTGGAACTTTCATCAGGCTTTCACCCACTCCGCCCTGTTGGTGGCGGCGGTGGCGGTCTGGCTCTGGGCCGCGCTGCGTTGGTGGCGGGCGCCGGGGCTTAAGACTGCGGCGCTCCTCGGCATGGCAACAGCCATCGCGATGATGAGTAAGTACAACGCCGGATTATTGGTGGCCGGATTTTTCGTGGCCCTCGCCTCAAGCCCCTTTGGTCGTGGTGCGTTGGGGCGCCCGACCACGCTTCTCATCCCGCTTATGGCCATCCTGGCCCTCCTGCCCCACGGCCTTTGGTTCTTGGCGCAAACCGAGGCCTATCGCGAGACATTGGATGTCACCCTTGGTCTTGAGGGGTCTCACCTGTCGCGGGTGGGGGAGGGGCTTGGCAGTCTTTTCATATCGGCGGTCACGTTCATGTTGCCGTGGGGGCTTGTCTATGGCGCGTTGGGGCGTGGATTGCGGCCCACCCCGCTGTTAACGGAGGAACGTCTTCTCATTCAGACGTCGCTCTGGACCTTAGGGGGGCTCGCCGTCGCCGTCATAGCGTTTGGGATTGGCAATGTGTCCGAGCGCTATCTGATCCCTGTCTTGCTCCCCTGCGCGATTGGACTCACCAGCCACTTATTACGGCGGCCAAAGGCGCCGTTCGGCCCATGGATAAGTATAACGGCGGCGATGGCGGTCCTTGTGCTGGTGCTGCGCGCGGCTGCTTACCTCATGCCGGGGCCGCCTTTCTGCGATGAGTGTCGGCAGTTTGTGCCCTATGCGGTGCTGGCAGAGGACGTGAGGGACCATATTCCAGAGGGGGCCATTCTCTTGGTGCGGGAGGAGAATACGGGCGGGAATATGGTGACCCAATTTCCCACCTCTCCTGTGCGCGTCATGACCTCTTTGCCTCTCATGAATCCTATTGAGGATGAGGGCCGGCCATGTTTTTATTTGTGGTCAGAGGGTATGGTGGGCGGCCATAGGCTGCAAGGGGATATGGCGGCGATGTATGACCATCAAGAGACGGTGGTGATAAATGTCCCTTGGCAGCATCCGCTTAAGCCCGCCGGATGGCGGCAAACCAAATGGGCTCTCACGCCCCTTAATGATGAAACTCTGTACAAAAATTATTGTGTAAAGAAAAAATCACCAAAGCAGCGTTAACGCCGTGGCCACCTCGCTTAACGCGCCGTAAATAGTCAGTAAACAAAGTCACAATTCCTCCTTTACCGGATGTTCATGGCAAGATGGTCATGTTCTGACCAAGGTTAATCGCCACACGGCGAAAGTGAACGCGACGGTAAGAGGAGTAAACAATGTCTGTCGAATTAGACCTAGTCAGCCTTCAAGGGGCGGAGAAGATTGTCACCGCCGACGAGATGTATCGCTTGGGGATTGAGGCTTCGACCCCGGGCTTGGGAAGCGAGACCGATCTCGTAACAGCCCACAAATGGTTTAACCTTGCTGCGATGCAAGGCAACGAATTGGCAAAAGAATACCGTCAGCAACTGACGATTGAGATGACGCCCCAGGACGTCGCCGCAGCGCAGCGTAAAGCGCGCGAGTGGCTGAAGTCCCGCCGGCCCGCGCTTAACGCTTAACAAAACCTTTTTCCGTTCGCGTCATAATACCTTTTTAGCGGCGCCGATCGATCCGGTCGGCGCCGTTTTCATGGACAAAGCCATCAAGGAACTGATCGTGGGGCCCCACGGGGAACCGATCCATCCGTTGGGCGCCATACCCGTAACCAATGGCGAGAATCTCCCCCTCTGACCGCAGCTGTTCCAGCGTCCTGTCGTAAAACCCACCCCCCATGCCGAGCCGTGCGCCGTCGGGTCGCACGCCTAAGAGCGGCACCACCACAATGTCGGGCCGCATTGCCGGCGCGTCCTCCCCCGGGGCGGGGATGCCATAAGCTCCCTCGGCAAGGGGTTTGTCCACCTCCCACAGGCGGAAAAGGAGAGGGGCATTTTTTTCCACAACCACCGGCAACAGGATGGCGTGCCCATCCCTCATCAGCGCATCGGCCAAGGGGGCTGTATCAAGCTCATCCCCGTGGGCGTGATAAATGGCGATGGCCGCCCGCTCGTTCGGGGCAAAATGCAGCATGAAATGGGATGCAGCGAAGCGCGCCGCGTTGGGGTGCCGGGCGGCGGCCTCCTTCCGCATGGCTTTTGCGCGCTTGCGGAAGACGGTCTTCCAATCCGTGAGGGGCAGGGGGGTGAGCACGATGAGGGGTCTCTCAAAATATAAAAAGCCGCACCGGCCGTGGGACACTTTGTTCGCCCTGGACCCGAAGGACCAGGTGGGCACCGCGTGAAGAAGGCCACGGCCAAAACCAGAGGCAGTTCCCGAACTATAGTGTAAGGCCCCGGGGAAACTGGTCCTCACGGGCCGGGCAGCGAAAAAAGAGAGTAAGGAGCAGAGGTAAAGGTTTCAACCTGGATGAAGGTCGTTGTTTCGCAGTTTCGTTGTGACATTTCGGCTTCCATAGATTGTATGCCTTGCTGAGCACTATGTTGACGTTTAGACACTCCTGCTCTTTGGCGATGTCGCTGTACATCAATCGATCATTTGGGAGTCATCGATGGTTTCGTTCTTTAAAGCTGTGGTAATTGTGTCGGCTGTTGTCATCGGTGGGTGCAGTGATCAGGAGGCTGCCGCGCCTGATCAAATGACTGGATCCGCGGTTGAACCAGCGGCGGCGTCCGTTGAAACCATCGCGACATTCCCACCGGGAACCTTTTTGGAAAATATCGACCGTCACCCCGATGGGTCCCTGCTGGTCACGAGCTACTTTGACAAAAAACTGCTCCGCGTTACCGAAGAAGGCGATGTAACGACGTTTGCGGCGTTAGCGGATCACCCTGTCGGTGTTCTTGTGACGGACGAAAATATCGTCTTGTCAATGCATGGCGCATCATTTGCCGATGGACCCGGGTTTATGGAGACAAACTCGATTGCTATCCTAACCCATGATGGTGAGACTGCTATCCAAACGGCGGCGCCGGATGCGAAATTCCTCAACGGCTTACATCAGCTGCCTTCGGGCGACATTGTTGTGGCGGACTCTATTGCGGGTGTCATTTGGTCGGTTGCTGCGGAGACTGGCGAAATAGATCTGTGGGCGGAGGGGGAGATTCTGACCATTGATGGCGATGACGCCAATTTTGTTCCGGGGGCGAATGGTATAAAAAGCCAAGGGGGCGATCTTTTCGTTTCGAACAGTTCCCGCGGTACCATTTATCGGCGTCCGATTGAGGGAGGGGCTTTTGCTCTTCACGCCGAAACCGGCGGTGTCGACGACTTCGTAATCGATGACGATGGAACAATCTACGCGACGAGCCATGGTGCAAGCCTATTACGCGTTGGACCGGATGGTGCAGTGTCTAATGTCATTTCCGAGGGGTGCGATGGGTGTACGAGCGATGTGTTTTCCGCCGATGGTGATGGGTTGATTGTGGCCAATACTGGCGATGTGCTCGCCGGAAATCCAAAGGATACTCGGATATTTGTTGTGAAGAATTTCGCTGATTAGCCAATGGGCATAGGGCGGGACGGGAGATCAGCTGAGTTCTCTCGGTCAAAAGAAGGACCCTTCCTCTTTAACTTTGCGACGCTGTTCCCCACCTCCCTCCACTGATGCGAGGGGAGGTGGTCATGCTCTCAAGACTGTTTGCGACGCGTGTTGATCGGTATTTTGAGAGCACTTTCGCGCCGGTGGCGCCGCCCGTCGAGCGAGCGGTCTACCGGACCGTGGCGGGGCGTGCCCTCGAAACGTTCATTTATCCAGCCGCACCGCACGCGCCGGCGACGGGATGTGCGATCGCGCTTTTTTATGGGGGCGGTTGGCTCCACGGGAACCCTTGGCAGTTGGCAGCGATCGCCCGCGACCTTTCGGAGAGAGGGGTCACCGTCTATCTGCCGGAATATCGGGTGGCCGAGTGGGACGGTGCCTCAGCCCGCGAGGGCCTAGACGATGTCCGATATTTTTTCGGCTGGATGAAAGATCGCCACCCTGAAGACCATCTGTTCTTTGGCGGTTCGAGTGCGGGTGCGTTTTTGTCGGCCCGGGTTGGACTGATGGATGAGTGTCGGCCCCAGGGGCTCGTGCTTATCAACCCTGCCCTCAGTGTACGGCGAAGGCGCCTGCGACTATTCTGGCGACTGCTCAAACAACCCAAAGGGTTTGGGGTAGATGACCTCGTCGCCATGGACCCTGTGAATAACCTGGAGGATAATCCGCCGCCGACCCTTATTCTCCATGGCGATTGGGATCTGATGGTGCCCCTTGCCTGGGTCGAAGAGTATGTCACTGCCGCGCGGGCAAAGGGTGGGCACTGCGACATGGTCATCTTTCATCGGCATACCCATGGATTTGCCAATCAATCTCTTTTCCCGAATGCGCATGATCGGACGGTGGAAGAGATCGTGGGGTTTGTGAACAGTCGAGCTAACCCGGCTTAGCGCAAGAGGCTCTTTTGCCGTTTGCTTGCCAAACGCTCCGCTAGGAAATCATAGACCAGTCGAATGCGCGGATTATTTTTAAGCACATTTCTGTCCGTATAGCTATTTTCTGCTGGCCACGAAGACTTCGAAATCCCGAGAAGCTCCTTAAAGAACATTGCAGCTATGCAAATTTGTGGGAACGTGCAGTTCTGAATGGCGTCATTGCAGCTGCATTTGTGCTTGTTGGCTGGCAATAATCTGCCGGTTGATCGTTCTTAACTCTACGAGGTGTGCCCTAAGTTGAACGCGGCTCGATGTGCTGGACGCCATTTTGAGTTCCTCTGCGGCGACCCGCAGTAAGGCAATTCGCTCGGTGATTCCAGGGCCTGCAGCAGCTAGTAACTCGTCGCCAGGGTTGTCATGGGTTCCAGACAGGAGCGTTTCGGCAGTGTCGGTAAGTGTTTGGATATTCTCAGCACGACCCTTTAAAGCCTCTAACTCTGTTCTGCAGCGATCTACAGTTGGGAGGCAGTCTAGCACCGTCGCCAGGCCGTCAAGGAATTCGGCATAAGCAGCTTCCATCGGTTCTGCCCAAGCAAATTCCGGCGTTAATTTGGATCGCAATCGCGCCTGGTGGGCATTGTCCCGGAGGAGCATTACTGACATTTTGGCGAACGATTGGAGGGCCTGGATTGCCCCTTCTTCATCACGATCTCGGAGGGAAATGGCAGCTGTTTCGAAATCCCCCAGAATCGCTAACAAGGCGGTGTAGTTGCGAATAGCACGTTTTTCTTGTTCCTGCAGAATCGGATCGATCTGTTCGTTATCTGTTAAAACGGGGATTTGTGAGAGGGCTTCGACTTGCCTCAGTGCATCTGCAGTTACAGATTTGGCTGTCTCGATCTGCTTTAAAAGCGTTTCTGCTTCGCGACTGCGCGATGAAATATCTCGCGCTTGTATTGCATTTGTAAATGTACTGATCATTCGGTTTAGTGCTAGCTGCGGGGCTTCCCCAATTTCCGATAGGGTTTGGATGCGATCCTCGAAGTCGTTCTTGTCGAAAAGCGCCGCGGCACTGTCGCTGGTCCAGATCACCCAGATAGCCAGTAGTGTGAATAGAGTGTTCTTCATAATCGCGCCCTCCAAAGCTGCGGTTGAAGACAGACGCATCAGATGCCCTCTCAAAATTGTGATCAGAGAGGGTTTATGAGCAAGTGCCAATATCGGTTTCAGTGATCTTTTGCTTCCCCATCCCCCAACGCTTCCACGCACCCCTCAATGCGCTCGGCCATCTCGTTGAGCGCTTTGGCCATATCGGGATCGTCCTTGCCGGTTCGGATGAGTTGCTCCCGCGCGGTGAAAAGCTCATCGCAAATATTGAGGGCGGCGAGCAGCATGAGCCGCGTTTGCCCCAACTGTCCCAGATCCGAGACCAGCTTTTGCACATGGCCCTCGAGATAGCCCGCAAGCTTTTCGACCCGTTCTTCTTCCCCTTCGCCGCAGGTGAGGGAATAAGTCTGTTCATTCACGCGGACACGAATGTCGGGCATGGGGGGCTCCCTTAGGACTCTGGCTGATCGGTTTTGTCGATGATTTGGTCGATGGTCGCCAGTGTTTCATCCAAGGTCTGTTCAAGGGTGGCGAGATGCTCGCGCATGCCATCGGGCATACGCGTGTTCTCTCCCCCCTTCCGTTCTCGGTCCACAGCCTGCTCGAGACGCGTGAGCGCCCGTCTGAGGCGGGACACGGCCTCTACCATTTGTCCCATTCACACGGCCTTTCAGGGAAAGACGGTAAGCTGCTCTTTTCGCTGTGTCGAGGGGCGGGGCTGCGTCCTAATGGGCCCCGTATGATCGTAAATAATGCAGGGTCCCAGCCCTTTCCCTCACCGGGGCGCTTGACCCTCCGTAAGGGCCAGGGCATGCACGCCCTCGTTTATCGATGCCCAGTTATCAACGCTAAGCCTCAGGATCCAACGCCCCGTGACCCATCCCCCGGCCGATATCGCCCAAAAGATGGCCAATGCCATCGCCGTTTTGTCTATGGATGCCGTTGAGAAGGCGAACTCGGGTCACCCCGGTATGCCCATGGGCATGGCCGATGCGGCGACGGCGCTGTTTACCCGGCACCTCAAATTTGATGCGGGCAATCCCTTTTGGCCGGACCGGGACCGGTTCATTTTGTCGGCGGGCCATGGCTCGATGCTGCTTTACTCTCTCCTTTACCTCACCGGGACCGAGGGGATGGAGCTGCAGGACCTAAAGGACTTCCGGCAGCTGGGCGCAAAAACCGCTGGTCACCCAGAGTTCGGTCATGCCAAAGGGATTGAGACCACCACCGGCCCCCTGGGGCAGGGGATTTCCAATGCCGTGGGTTTTGCCCTCGCCGAAGCGCACCTTAATGCGAAGTTCGGTGACGACGTGGTGGACCACCATACCTATGTCATCGCGGGCGACGGGTGCCTCATGGAGGGGATCAGCCAGGAGGCCATCTCCATGGCGGGGCACTTTAAACTCCGTAAACTGATTGTCTTGTGGGATGATAATGGCATCACGATTGATGGTGCCGTCAGCTTGTCCGATTCCACCGACCAGCGCGCGCGGTTTGAAGCGTCCGGCTGGCACACGCTAGCGTGCGATGGTCACGATCAGGACGCGGTGTCAGCGGCGATCGATGCGGCGAAGGCATCAGACAAGCCGACCTTGATCGCGTGTAAGACCGTGATTGGAAAGGGTGCGGACAAAAAGGCGGGCACCGCCGGGGCCCATGGCTCGCCCCTAGGGGACGAGGAAATCGCCTTCGTTCGAAAAAATCTCGGTTGGGATCACGAGCCCTTTGTGGTGCCGGATGACGTGCTTGATGCCTGGCGCGCGGTTGGCGCGAAGGGCGCCGAGGCCCACAACGCTTGGCAAGAGCGGCTGAAGGCCAGCGACAAGCGCGACGGCTTTTACGAGGCGTGGAAGGCTGATTCCTACCCTGCCGTTGAGGCGCTGGAAGAGTATTGTGAGAAACTGGTCGCCGAAAAGCCGAAGGTGGCCACACGGAAGGCCTCCCAAAATGCGTTGGAGGTGGTGAACGGTGCGATCGCTACCACCCTTGGCGGGTCGGCGGATTTGACTGGCTCCAATAACACCAAAACCGGTGAGCTAGGTATTCTGTCAGCAGACAATTATGCGGGTCGTTACATTCACTATGGTATTCGCGAGCATGGCATGGCCGCTGCGATGAACGGTATGGCGCTTCATGGTGGGGTGATCCCCTATGGCGGCACCTTCCTCGTCTTCACGGACTATGCCCGCGGGGCGATGCGCCTCTCGGCCCTCATGGGACAGCGGGTCATCTATGTGATGACGCACGACTCGATTGGTCTTGGGGAAGACGGACCCACCCACCAACCGGTGGAGCATTTGGCGGCCCTTCGCGCGATACCTAACTTGGCGGTGTTCCGCCCCGCTGATGCGGTGGAAACGGCGGAGGCCTGGGCCGCGGCGCTTGAGCGCACCGAGGGACCGAGTGTTCTAGCCCTCACCCGCCAGGGGCTGCCCACCCTTCGCGACGACGCAACGGAGAACCAAACCGCCTATGGCGGCTATGTTTTGAAAGAGGCGGCGGACGCGGCCATCACCCTTATCGGGACCGGCTCCGAAGTGGAGATTGCTGTCGAGGCGGCGGCTCTCCTTGAAAAAGAGGGGATTGCCGCCCGTATCGTCTCGATGCCCTGCGTCGAGCTGTTCGCCGAACAGGGGCCTGCCTATATGCAAAAAGTGCTGGGTTCTGGTCCGCGTTTGGCCATCGAGGCGGGCGTGCGAATGGGGTGGGATCGCACCCTATTTGCTTTTGGCGGCCAAGGGGAGTTTATGGGCGTTGAGAGCTTTGGCGCTAGCGGCCCTTACAAGGACGTCTACGCGCATTTTGGTCTGACGGCGGAAAATGCGGCGGCCAAAGCAAAAGATTTGGTTGGAAGGAGTTAAGATGACACTCAAAGTTGGGATTAACGGATTTGGCCGGATTGGGCGCCTCGCGCTTCGGTCGATGATTGAGCATAACCGCGGCGATATCGAAGTGGTGGCGATCAACGATTTGGGGCCGGTGGAAACCAATGCCCACCTGTTGCAATATGACTCCGTGCACGGCCGGCTACCAAACCGGGTAGAGACGGCGGAGGGTAGCCTCACCGTTGATGGCAAGAGCATTAAAGTGTTTGCTGAACGCGACCCGAGCGCGTTGCCCTGGGGTGATGTCGGCGCGGACATTGTGATGGAATGTACAGGGATCTTCGCATCCAAGGAAAAAGCCTCCGCTCACCTAGAGGGCGGTGCAAAGCGCGTTCTGGTCTCCGCCCCGGCGTCCGGCGCGGATAAAACCATCGTTTACGGTGTGAACCACGACACATTGTCTGCGGATGATGTGGTTGTTTCCAATGCATCCTGCACGACGAACTGTTTGGCGCCCGTCGCCAAGGTGATGCATGACACGGTGGGCCTTACCCGCGGCTATATGACCACGGTACACGCCTATACCGGTGATCAGCCCACCTTGGACACGATGCATAAGGATCTTTACCGTGGCCGGGCAGCGGCGCAGTCTATGATCCCCACCTCCACAGGGGCGGCGAAGGCCGTGGGCCTCGTGCTACCGGAACTCAATGGCAAGCTTGACGGGTCTGCGATCCGCGTGCCGACACCCAACGTGTCCATGATTGATCTCGTGTTCGAACCTGGCCGCGATACCTCCGTTGAGGAAATCAATGGCGCCATTATGGAGGCCGCCAATGGCCCGATGAAGGGTGTTCTGGGTTATACGGACAAGCCGCTCGTCTCCGCTGATTTCAACCATGACAGCCACTCATCCACCTTTGCGACGGGTCAGACGCAAATCGTCGATGGCCATCTGGTCCGTGTCCTCAGCTGGTATGATAATGAGTGGGGCTTCTCTACCCGGATGTCCGACACGGCGCTCGCCATGGCGAAGTACCTCTAAGGTTTGATGAACAATGTGTTGACTTCCGTTCATTCCCGCGAAAGCGGGAATGCGGTGTCATCGTTTAAAGTGCAGCATATTGACAATGTCATCGTGCACGTCAGCGAGGATTTCGTAATCCAGGCATCGCCTCAATTGACCAGGCATGTTCTCGACTCACCCTTCTTGTCCTGTCTTGCTGCTATCACAATACAGCTGGTTATACGGCAGTCATTGGTGGGTGTGTGCGGAGCGGACCCTGTGATATTGTCGAAAGTGCCAGATTGTCTGGCGTGACGACACAGCCTGAGAAGGTAGTTTTTCAAGGCCCGAGCGATACGCTTGGTGATCGTCTGAGGGGGCTCAACGACGCCTGCTCAATTGCTGGACAGGACCGGCGACCTCTGATGATCTTGCCACGTCGATATATTGTGCGTTTGTATACGTCTCAATAGATCCCACGGATGCTTCATTCACGCCTTGGGTAACGAAGAACGCTAACCCTGCGCCGCCCGCTTCCCGCCCCCCTGGAGTGCCGCCAGCACCTCTGCCTTTGGTCCGTCCGCCACCACCCGGCCGCCATCGAGGGTGATGACGCGGCCCGTCAGTTCCAAAAGCCGTAAGCGGTGAGTACTGACGATGAGGGTCTTGTCAGCAAGGTAGTCTTTCAACCCGGCAATCACCTGGGACTCGGCTGTGTGGTCGAGAAGGGAGGTGGGTTCATCCATGACAAGCACTGGCCGCGGCCTGAGGAGGAGACGGGCCAGGCCCACCGCTTGGCGCTGCCCGGCGGAGAGGAACTCGCCCCGGGGCCCCACCGGCATGGAATAGCCCGCCGGGTGCGTCCGGGCGAAGCGATCCACGCCGGAGAGGGTCACCGCCCGCTCAAAATCCGCCTCGGTCATATCCTCTTGACCCAGACAAATATTGTCTCGCAGGCTTTGGTTAAAGAGGACCGTCTCCTGGGGCATAAAACCGATATGGGACCGGAGGAAATGCGGCGTATATTGCCGCGCATCGTACCCGTCGATAAGGATGCTACCGTTTTGCGGGGTCAAAAGGCCGGGGAAGAGGTGCAAAAGCGTGCTTTTGCCGCTGCCATTCTGTCCGATAAGGCCGATTTTCTCCCCCGGCTCGATGGTGAGGGAGACATCCGACAGGGCCTTCACATCCGTTGTTTCGTAGACGAATGAGACAGTGTTAAACCGGAATTGGCCTTTGAAGGGTCGGGCGGTGATCCCGCCCGCATCGCCGCCGCGATCCTCCTCCTCTTTCACTTCTTCGAACGTCGCGCTGAGGACGTCTTTTAAGGTCCAAAGGCGGCAGGCCTGATCCACCAGCTGGCCGATAGGCGTCACCGCGCGACCCACCAGGATCGTAATGGCCGCGAGGCTACCAATGGTCATGAGGCCTGCATCAATCCGTATAACCCCAAGGCAGAGGGTGGCCACCACAGTGGCCTGCACCAGGATGCCGGTGCCATGGGTGGCGGCGCGCAGGCGCAGGCGTGATTGCTGCCCCTTCAAGGCGGCTAGTTCGCCGAGGCGATCAAAGCGTTTGAGGAGTTGATGCTCGGCCCCCACTGCTTTTACCGCTGTCAGGCTATCAAAGGTCTCAGCGATTTGCCCGGCGGCAGCGCTGCGCAGCATCACGGCTTTGGTAGCGTCAGCCCGTGCCCTCAATGCGGACGTGGCAATCAGCCCCCCGACGAGAAGGCAGCCCACAAGAGGGGCCACAACGACGGGCCCGCCGAGATAGGCGATGAGCAGGAGGACCGAGATGGCAAATAGGCTATCAGCGACCACGGCACAAAGAAACTCCGGCAGCTGAAGGCATACCGTCTCCAACTCTCCATGGTGCTGGGTGAGGGGCGTTGCCGTCTTTGGTCGGTGGGTAAGGCGCACCCGCAGCAATTGCCGGTAGAGGGTCAGCTGAAGTCGTCGGGACAGGGACAAGCCAATCGCGTCGATAAATTTCAGCTTCGCATAGCGCAGGCCCATATCCGCCGCCAAGACGATGCCGATCCCCATTGCGAGAGTCTGAAGACTTTCATAGGCTGAATGCGGAATAACCCGGTCATAAACCGACATAATGAAGAGGGGAAGGGCGATGAGGAAAAGGTTAGACAAACACCCCGCCAGGAGGAGTTGCCCCATCTCTTTCGAATGGTGCCGCCACAAAAGCTCGGTCAACCAGCGGAGGACGGACCCTTTCTCCGTCAGGGTTTCAATGGGTTTGAGCCAGCGAGACGCCTTGGGTAGGGTCTCATTAATCGCGCTTTCCCCGAGATCCGTGTCGAGAATAGTGCCCGATAGGTGTTGGGCGGCAACATCAATGGGCACGGTCCGGGTTTCATTCTCCCCCTCAACGACAAAGGCGTCGCCCTCCCGCGCGTTGAGGACCACCGCCCCGCCGCTGGTGGTCACGGCAATAAGGGGTAAATCCGTAGGCTGAAGGCGGGCGATGTCCGTCTTTTTGATTTGGAGAGAGGTGCCGAGGGCCTCGCCCAGCATGGTGAGGGACTCAGAGCCGGGCGTCTCGCCATATTCTTGGGTGACCGCCGCCTCATGGGTGCCGCCGCCCAAATCATAGCGCCCCGCCATCCGGTGCATGGCCGCGGGCAGGGGAAACCCCCGGGGGAAGGCCGACGCCTCTCCCGTCTTTTGGTCATTTGCTCCCAACAAGTCTCATGCCCTATCTTTAGCCTATCATCCGACGACGAATGAGGTCTGTGCCCTCTGCTGTCATCCCGGTTTGCCCGAAGGGTAAGACCGGGATCTACAAGCTTGTGATGGCAACATTGCTCGCACAGATGGATCATCCAAGCTTATGGATCCCGGGTCGCGGGGGGGAGAAAAAACACGGGCCGGCCCAAAACAGGACGAGAAAAAAAACCACAAACCAAACCCCCGAAACCACAAAATAAAATAGA
>CALFRH010000402.1 GCA_937919225.1 uncultured Parvularcula sp. | reverse complement strand
TGGCCATTTTGTCCAAACGTGCCATCCAGCACGTCGTTACCGGCACCGCCCATACGCACGTCAGTGCCACTTCCGCCTTGGATCACATCGTCATCGGCACCACCGGAGAGGGTATCGTTGCCGTCTCCACCAAACATGACGTCACGACCGTCATCGCCATCGACGCTATCGTTTCCATCGCCCGCGCGGAGGTAATCGGTACCGTCTCCCCCGAACATCGTATCGTGGCCGGTATCGCCAACCATTTCGTCATTGCCGTCGCCGCCAAAGATCATGTCGTCGCCTTCATCCCCAAATAGGGCATCCGATGCGGCGCCGCCGGAGAGTACATCATCTAATGGGCTGCCGACGGCGGCATCGGCACGGTCTTCACCGAAGGCTGGATCAATGGCACCGCGCGCGACCAGAGCGTCTTGGAAGCTACCGAGTTCGTCGCCAACGATGCCTTGGGCAATTCCGTCAAGCAATTGCGTTAGCTCGCCCACAAGTGGAGCATCGCCAAGACTGTCGGTAATCGGATCAACGGGCTCCGTTAAGCCCGGGAACAACGGGAGCACGTCATCCGATGCGTCGGTCATTTGCGCAGTCGCGCCGAGAACTCCGCTATCGTACCGGTCGTCGTTGGGTTCCGTGTCGAGGCGTTGGATGATGTCAGGTTGATCGCCAGTGGGCAAAGCCTCAGAAACAAGGGCGCCAATCGGCGGAACGGCTTCAGCTTCTTCGGTCACCACGGCGCCACCGCTAAGGTAGGGGAACAGCCCGCCGCCATCTCCCTCATCATCTTCCGCCGGGTTGGTCATGTCCGTGGTGTCACCGGAGCCGTCCAACATGACCACGTCGATTTGATCCAGGGTTAGGTCAGTTGCGTCTTCAACCAGGGTAATAGGCAGACCGTTGGCAAGCACCACGGCGGCGCCCTCTTCGAGTTCAAAGTCAATCTCGATGGTTGGCGCGTTGTCTTCGGTGCCGTCAAATTCCAAGATCAAGCGATCAGTTTCGGAATAGAATTCGTCTACATACAGGACGTCGCCGCCATCGACGAGCGTCGTCATTTCCTCGACGTCGAGCATCCCATCCTTGGCATAAGGTTCCTCAGATTCGGCAACAAGCGCGCTGTCATCTTCAAACGGGATGTCACCATCTTCATCGCTGCCTTCCTCGGCTTCTTCGTCACCGAAAAGGAGTTGGGCCAGCCCTTCGCCCGGGTCGCCGACCGGCTCCTCGCCAGGTCCCGAAAGGCCGTCATCGGTATCTTGGCTATCGTCTGCCTCATCGTCGGACGGGGCCAGTACCCCATCGACGGCTAGGCCCATGAGCATCAAAGCAAAAACACTACCGGCAACAAGCATGACGGATCCCTCGGTCGGTCTTCAGACCATTGGCATTAATTTGGATACCCCTGCTGTGTCCTAGCAGGGTGGCCTCCGTCTTCTGACGTCATTCCAGGAACTGATCCTGGCGCGGGCTTTGCCCACAGCCGTTCGGTCGATCAATGTCGATGTGTTCAATTAACTGAACAGAGGTTTATCAACACTAAACGCAGCCGGAGAAATAGCCAAAGTTCCCGAAAAGTTCGCGCGGATTCTCAAGCATTGGTTAATCTCAACTATGGCTTTGCAGCGCCGTTACTTCGGTGTATACGCCGCCATCCGCTGATGCGGATACTCCACGGGCCTTGCTGGACGACATCCCGGCCTGCGCCATAACCTATTGATTAAAAAGGAGACCCCGATGTCGATTACGGTTGAAGAAAAGCAGCGCCTGATTGGCGAATTTGCAACCAAAGACGGCGACACCGGTTCGCCCGAAGTCCAAGTTGCGATCCTCTCCTGCCGCATCACTACCCTGACCGAGCACTAAAAGATCCACAAAAAAGACAATCACGGCCGCCGTGGTTTGTTGAAAATGGTGGCTCAGCGCCGGAAGCTTTTGGACTATGTCAAAGGCAAAGACGAAGCGCGTTACCAGGATCTGATCAAGCGCTTGGGGATCCGCCGCTAAGGCGCAGTTCCATCCAAGGTTTAGGGGCTGCCCATACTGGGTGGCCCTTTTTCGTTTAGGGATGCTTGCGGATGCGGACGAGTGCGGCAAGGGCTGCTAAGCTCAGCCAAAGTGCCGCCGGCAAAGGAACGGCCGCCATATATTGCGAGATGCGGTAGTAACGCCCTGTGCGTTCCAAAAGTACGCCCGCGCCGCCATCGGCGAAGTTGAAGAAGCGCAGATCCGCGCGGGTGACACCGGCGGCATCCAACAAAGTCGACAGCGCATATTGCACGCCGTTTTCGTCAACGAGGTTGACCTCGAACACCTCGTTCAGGGAACTGCCCGTGGGCGCCATCGTGGCCAAGAGCCGCCCGGTGTTTAGGTCCCCGAATAAAAGGTCGATGGACGTGAAGCTTACGTCCGAGGCTACGGGCCCGGTGCCCGCAAACCAAGTTGCGTCCTCGCGTCCGAATTGGGCGTATGGTTGGAGAAACCCCGCCTCGGGGACCGGCGCATCCGCCGAGACTGAGCCGTCGGCGTTGATGTAGAACGTGCCCTCGCGCGCGAAGCCGTCGCCTGCGCGGCCCCAGCCGAAATTCTCGATGGTTGTTGTGTCGACCAGATCAGCGACCGAGATCACGTTGACTTCTTCCGCGACGGTGCCGCCGATATCGACGAATGCGATCTCGGTCTGGGTCGCGTCGGTAAAAGTGAGGCGTTGGACGTTACGGATGCCTTGAGCCGCGACCTCGGTCGCGCCGGTGACGGGGTCGATCAAGACCAGGCGGGAACTCCAGGATGTGCCGTCTTGCGGCGCAGTGAGGCCGTCGGAGCCAGGCAGCAACAAGTCGCCGCGCGCGAAGGCGACATCACCATTCGGTAAAACCAGCATTCCGCCGCCGGAATGGCCTTGGTGCCCGCCTTCAAAGGCGGTGAGGGTGACGTCGCTATTGGCGACGAGCGACCCGTCGGCGGCGCGGTCATAGCGGACGATGACCTGATACATAACGTCATCGGGCGCGTATTCGGCCCCAGTTGGCAGCGGCGCCGCGGAGGCGAGGTCATCGGGCAGGGTGTCAGATGTAAAGGCGACGAAGATGTGGTCGGCCGTGCCCGCGACGTTGAGGATCACTGCACGCTCCGTGCCGGTGATCCCTTCGGGGCGGGTGTCGATGTCGATCAGGGTGTCGAAACCGGTCGGGGTTTCGCGCAGCAGCTCTCCGCGTTGGTTCACGAAATATAGGTCGTCGCCAATGGCGACGGGTGAGGCGAAGTTGTTGCGCCCGGGGCTGGCGAATTGCCCGGCCGCGGTCAGGATAATCGACAAGTTGGACGGCGAGACGGGGAGCGGCGCAATGGTGTCGGCGGAGGCGCCGCCCGCGAGCACGACGAGTGCGGCTACAGTGGACCGGAACATGGATGCTTTCCCCTTTGCTACCCGGGGACAGACTAAATCAGAGGCGGGGACGTGTCTTTAGGTTTTGGGCGGGCTTGCTCGTTTTGAGACGGCGTGCAGGGTTGATCACGCGTGATAAGACGGAAAATTTTAAGATTTCCAAATAAAATTAAGGCCTTGAAGATCTCATCATTTCGATGATTGTAGAAATTTCATGACCCTGCCGCCCATGGCAAATTCTGGTTTCGGACCAAAACCCAAATGCTAGTAAATCTGTATCGGCGTGCGGTGTCCACTATGCGGACGAAGCTGCCGTTGGTCGCGATTGTGTGGATGGCCGCTTTCAAAGCTTGAATAAGCGTTTCACCTCGTCGTCTGGCTTGGAAAGTCCTGTACGGTAATCCATGACTTTCCGCCGTGCCTTGTTCGAGTAATAGTGCAAATGCACGAGAACTCCGTGGCTATCGTCAATTTCCATCTTCGATATGACATACCCGGCTTTGAGTTTTGGAATGATCACTGCGTTGTTTGTCGCGCAATGGCGACTGTAAATGAGTTGGAAACCTCTCGCCGAAAGCGTTCCGACAGCCGAATGAACCAAGGCGCTATACACACCCATGCGTCGCTGATTTTCAATAACCCCAGAATTCACCATACAGAACTTGGCTTTGGGCTCCTGTTTGCCCCAAGTCCAACCGACGAAACG
>CALFRH010000401.1 GCA_937919225.1 uncultured Parvularcula sp. | reverse complement strand
GACGTCACGCCGTTACCCTCTAATTCATGTCTTATTAACGATAAGAGTTGGCTAGGCTTAAATCAGTAACGGCCAGTTAACGGGCCCTCTCCTAAGCCTGGCGCCGTGATGGACCCCAAAACTGATCCTTCTTTGCCGAATGATGACGGCCTTATCGTTGGCCAAAGCGCGGCGCTCTCGACGGAAGCCACCAGCTTTTTCGTGAAAAGCGTGGGCTTGGCGGTGGTCATCCTTCTTCTGTGGGCGTCCTTTGCCAAGGTAGACCGGGTCACCCGTGGCACCGGCCGCATCGTCTCCCAGGAAAAGAACAGCCAGGTCCAGCACTATGAGGGGGGCATCGTCACGCAAATCTTGGTGGCGGAAGGCGATAGCGTCGACCGCGGCGATGTCCTGTTACGGATTGAAAATAGCTTCGCCCAGGCGGAGTTGGCGGCCAGCCAGCTGGAGCTGGGGACCGAACGCCTCCGCCGCGCGCGCCTGGTGGCGGAAACCCAAGGCGCGGACAGTGTTTCCTTCGATGACACCCTTGCGACGGCCTTCCCCGATCAGGTGGCCCAAGAGATCCGCCTGTTCGAAAGCCGGTTGGCCGAACGGGAAGAGCAGCTGAGCATTGTCGATGATCAGGTGGCGCAAAAAGAGTTCGAGCTGTCGGAAAAACGCCAGCGCCTCGCCAATAAACGCCGGGAAAAGTCGCTGATGGCGGAACGCCTCACAAGCCTCCGGGCGTTGAGCGCCGAGGGGGCGGTGGCGCGCAATGAGCTTCTCCAAAACGAAACCCAATTCCAGCAGGTGGTGACAGCGGTCTCCGACCTTGAGTTCCAAATTCCGCAGACGGAATCAGCCCTCGCAGAAGTGGAGGGCCGCCGCCGCGAGGTGGCGCTGCGCCTGCGGACCCAGGCGGAGGCGGAACTGAGCGAAACTGAGTTCGCCATTGCCAAACTCGAAGAAACCATTGCGGCCCTCAAGGATCGAAAGCAGCGGTTCGACGTCGCCGCCCCGACCAGCGGTACGATCAATAAGCTGTTCGTGAACACCCTCAACGGTGTTGTGCGCCCCGGGCAGACTATTGCGGAGATTGTGCCCGAGGATGCCGCCATTGAGGTCGAAGCCAAGCTGTCCCCCCGCGACCGGGCGCAGGTGTGGCCTGGCCTGCCATCGCTGGTCAAAGTCAGCGCTTATGACTTCACCACCTTTGGCGGCCTTGACGGGGAGATTGTCGAAATCTCCCCCGATGCGCTGCAGGATGAGGAGGGGAACATCTATTTCCGTATCCGCATCGAGGCCTCGGCCCAGTCCTTCGGCGAGGACAAGCCCGTCGTTCCCGGCATGCTGGCCGAGGTGGATATTATTACCGGACAACAGACAATTCTTGACTATTTGTTAAGACCTATTCGAACGGTCCAGGCCAAAGCCCTAAGGGAATAGGGCCTGCTGGCCCGTTTAAGACTGCATTTCGTTAATAGTTAGCGCGTCGTTAACCACCTTTGGCGATGACTGGTGGCTGTGACCCGTATCGAGACGTGCATCCCGTCCAACGCTGTTACGGGCAGAGGGCAACATCGCCGTGGGCGACCCAGGAAAGGTTGGGCTTTCCTGGCGTTGGCTGCGCTGTTTGCCGGACTCTGCCCGTCGGCCGTGCACGCCCAGTTGCGGGGGCTTTCCGCCATTGAGGATGATAGCGATGGGACAGCCGATCGCCTGACCCGCGCGACGGCGCCGGAAGTATTTGCTGCCGCCGAGGGTCCAAAGGGCGTAGGCGCGCAGGAGCCACCGAACCAACCACCGAATGAGCCACCCAAAGAGCCATTGGGCGATCTGGCGCCTCAAGCAGTGGCATCCGCCATGATATCCGATGGGGCTCCAGACATTGGATCCGAGGTGAGATCTGAACCGGCGCCGCTGGCTGACGAGCCGGGGCAGGGTCCCCGCTTCTCCCTTACCGGCGTTCTTCGTCGTCGGCGGGAGGCGTTGGTGGGGCGGGTTGAGGCGACGGACCCGCAATCGGTCTTAGCCAATGCTTGGGATCGTGAGACGGGGACAGATTATATTCGCCAAGCCTCTAGTTTAACGGATGGTGACGAAGACCAGTTTGCCACCACCTTGTCTTTCCCCCGGGTGGAAACCACCTTCCCCGGTCAGCGGGTGGATACCTATTTCATTGATCCGCCTCCGACGGCGGGGGATCCGCTCAGCTTGCGGGATGTGATCATCTATACCCTGAAGAATAATCCAGACATCGGCATCGCCCGGTGGCAGACGGAGGATGCCCGCGCTGCTATCCGGGTGGCCCGTGCGCCTGCTCGCCCTCAAATTGAGGTGAGTGCAGCCACGGGCCATGAACTCACCTATGGGGAGGATTTTGGTGAGATTGGGGGGCTAAGACGCTCCGAAGGCAGTGTGCGGCTGACCCAACGGCTTTTGGATTTTGGCAGGACGTCCCAAGCCATCAAACGGGCCCAGGCCCTTCATCAGTCAAGCCAGCTCTTGCGCCAGGACGTGGTGGAGGAGACGGTGCTGCAAGCGATTAGCGCTTATCTCGACCTGTTGGGGTCTGATCAGCTCTTGCAAAATGCCGATGAGAATGTGGTGGCCCATGAGCGGATTGTCGCCCTCGTGGAGAAGAACTTCCGTCTGGGGAATATATCAGAAGCGGAGTTAAAACGGGCGGAGTCGCGCCTTGATCGGGCGCGGACGGCCGCTATCGACGCCCAGAACCAGCGGGACAGGGCGATCAATGCGTTTCGGGAAGTCACGGGGCTTGAGCCGTCTTTACTTTCCTTACCGCAGCTCGACATGACGTTGGCCTATGGTCTAACGCCGGAAACGGTAGATATGTTCATCGCGGACAGCCCTCTGGTGCAATCGGTA
>CALFRH010000400.1 GCA_937919225.1 uncultured Parvularcula sp. | reverse complement strand
CAACTGCACTTTGGCACGTTCGATGCCGGTGGAGCAGGAGCCATCCACCTCATCCGCAATGGGCCGGGCCCTTTTCTGATGGCGCTTGGTGTATCAAATTGTAGGGTGTGCCGAGTTTTGCGGAGGTGCTTGTTGATGAAACCGAGTACAGATTGGAAAGGTGTGCGTTGGGAATCCGTGAAAGGTGTTGCAAACAACGACTTCACGCGGGTCGTGGCACTCATACCAGTAGCAGGTTACCTGATCCTGTTTAACGATGAAATCGCGGGGATGGTTTCTTTCGATACCTTAGCTGGCGTTGGCGAATCTGACAGGTCGCCCTTCCTCTTGGACGGACTGATCAAACTTCGATTGGTGTTCTTCGGCAGCCTCTTCGTGCTCTTCTCATTTCTAACATACAGATTGTTTCGTCCAGAAGTGTTGGAGACCTCCAAAAACGGCCTAGAATTTTCTGAATTGGTACGGCAGCGATACAGCGTCCACGAACTCGCCCAAATAGAAGAGCGCGTTCATTCTGAAACGTGGGTCGAACGAACCGAGGCTTTTTGGATGGTTTTGGGTAAGCAGCGCTCCAAGAAGCCACTGGTTTCAGGTTATAGGCCAGACGTCAGAGCCCAGATGTTCTCGCAGCATGGCGATTACATAGGCTTTCTCGCTAGAGAGTGGTGGGACGGTATGATGCATACCTATAGGCCCGCTCGATTATGCTCCCTGGCGTTTGGAGTTGGGGGATATGCCATGCTGGCAATTCCCACCTTAGACATCGCTCAGGCTGTTCTACGGCACCTAGTCACCGGCTAGTCGTGTGCTCGCAGCGAATGTCCGGTCTGACGGGTCGCACTGCAGCGACGGTGGGACTTGGCCAAGGTCGGGTTTGGGCCGTCCTTGCCGGAACGGCTCTGCCTGGCCGGCGCACATGCTGCGACCGATCCAACGACGGCTCTGAGCCCTTTTTGACGGATCGTGCGCGAGCTACGTCAGTCGAAAACCGCTCTCCGGCCCGCTAAGTGTTGTTAAAAAACTCTCTCTGTAGGGATTGTAGTTAGCCCTCACCATCCAAGGCAAGACTATGGTGCTCTGCCCCCGCAAAAGTTGTCTGGGAATGCGTGTCGCCATTGTTGAGAGTTCCCAACGACACTAGGCAAGAAATCCTCAGTACTTTCACTTAGGCATTTCTTTACCTGAACGCGTTAGAGCGAGGTCGCTTTGCCTAATCTGGTGCCTAAATGCCGACTAACTTTACCGACCAATTCTATACTTTCGATCCAGCCGACCCTCCTGACCTTGGAACAGCAGTATCCTTTCAACAGTTTACATTGACCGATCAAAACGATGATGGCGATATCGATGAGTTTGACGATGATGCAGTTGCGGGTCTTGATATCACAGCATCTTGGCCAGGCGATACAGTTACGGTTTTCTTACAGGAAACTGGCGAGGTAACGTACGTCGGAACCACACTATATATTAGCGATGGCAGCGTCATCTTTACTCCCACGGACGGACAGGTCCTGGCAGATGGAGAGTTCGTTTCTTCGACATTTGTAACGACGCAAGGGCCACTGTTGACCAACCAGCTTGGGCCTCCGTGTTTTTTGCCCGGAACTCAAATCACTACGCCAATGGGGTACAAGCGGGTCGAAGAAATCGTGGTTGGCGAACCTGTCACGGTTTTCGATTGTGACGCTTTGCCGGTCGTGTTTGTCCGCCGTCGGGAAATCTCAGCTGAGCAACTGCAACGAAACCCGCGGCACGCACCAATACATGTGCCTGCAGGCGCAATCTCGCCTGCCCCCAACAGCAAAGATCTATATGTATCTCCGCAGCATCGTATGTTGATCCGGTCCAAAATTGCCGGACGGATGTTTGGTGCAAACGAGGTTCTTGCACCAGCAGCTCAGCTTGTTGGCTTCAACGGCATTCAGCGAGTGAAAACTGATAGCCCATTAACCTACTTTCATATCTTGCTGAGTAAGCATTCGATTATTGAGGCAAATGGGATATTGACAGAGAGTTTGTTCCTGGGGCGGAACACAATTCGCGACCTTCAGCGCGCAGAAATGAGAGCGATACAAAAAGCGCTCAAACCATCCGAAATATACGCCATGAGCCCCGCCAGAACCTTCGTAGGCGGCAAGAAGTTGAAGCGCTTGCTTGAACGGCATCATCGAAATCAGATGCAGCTCTGTAGCAAAATACATCAAAGGGCGTTGCGTGTTGCATAAGTTCCGCTAGATCAATGACTGCTTCTGTCCGCGATCCGGACCTCTAAACCCCGTTACGTTTCGCGTTTGCAGCGAACGGCGTGTGTGTATGGCCCCTGCATAGCAAGTCCTTTTTGATCTGATTTGTGCATTTGTCAGAAGCAGTCATGTGTCTGGCCTGTTTGCGCGGTTTTGACCGCTGGCCCTGATGGGTTCCGCAAACCAAGTTCCTATCAGCAATGCGGGCTATGATGCCCGCGCCATTCGGCGGAGTGTCCTGGTTTTGGCGGCAGACTTATGCACCATCATCTCGCGGGTCTTGCTAACTCGATGTTCCTTTCGTCTCAGACGGCAGCACGTGGGCTGTAGGGTTCGTTACGGGTGAGCACTGCCCAGACGATCCGGGCGGTCTTGTTGGCCATCGCGACAGTTGCGACGCGGGCGGCTTTGCGTTCAAGCAATGATGTCAGCCACTTGCTGGCGCGTTCGGGGTGGGATCGTGCTTGTCGGACCAATGACGTCATGCCGACGACGAGCAACGATCGTAAATACTGGTCACCCATCTTGGTGATCCGTCCCAGTTTCTCCTTGCCGCCGCTGGACTTATTCACCGGCGTCAGGCCCAGCCAGGCAGCGAACTCCCGACCATTGCGGAACTGATGCCCGTCTCCAATGCTAGCGATGATTGCAGAAGCTGTTACCGCGCCAACACCGGGGATCGTGCGAAGAAGACGAACGCTCGCATCCTCTTTGGCGACTTGTTTGACACGATCTTCGTACCAGCGGACCCGCTTGTGCAGGGCCATGAGTTGCTCGCACAGATTATGGATCACTTCATTGGCAATGTCGGGCAGATTGAGAACTTCACCAAGTGTGATGTCCTCGGCAAACCCAATCACCCGGGCGAGGCCTCGCGGGATAAAGATGCCAAACTCGGCAACCAGACCACGCAGATTGTTGATGAGTTGCGTTCTCT
>CALFRH010000399.1 GCA_937919225.1 uncultured Parvularcula sp. | reverse complement strand
GATCGGGCGTTGCAACTTCCTTCAGCCAAGTCACACTTCGTCCAAGGAAATATGGGAGAAATCCAGTTCCCAACCCGGCCAGCACAGCATCATTCGCGCTTTCAACTGACGAGGAAGTCATGATGACCTGTCCGTCATCAACATTCTGGTCGACCCATTCTGACACTTCCTCACCGTAGACCGGTAAGTCGCATTTGATGAATTCCGCGAGCGCGTCCGCAGTCCCCAAATCTTCATGTGTCTCTTGATAGGTGTGCATCGATCGAAACAGACCAAGACGGAGTTTCCCAAGTAGGATCACGACGTAATCTGGATTGCTTGGTGGTTCGCCAAAAGTCAGCGCGACATCTGCGTCGCCATATTCAAGTTTTGGGACCTCAGTGTATGCTAGGAAGAGAATGGAAACTAATGGGACGCTACGTAAGCAGGCCCGAAAAGCCGCGAACGCAAAATCCACCAGCAGCATACGGCACGCCACCACAAGTTCGCTGTCAAAAGGTTGCGAATTCCCTCGAGCCTTAGACAAAAGCGATCGGAAACCATCATCCGATCGTTTTGCCACCTCGATCAAGCTGTCGCCAAGCGCGGTCGGGGTGTAGCCTTTCAGATGGCGTTGAAACAACTTAGCACCCAAGCTTGCTTCAAGAGATTCGATCCGCCTGACAACCGTTGCTCTGTGCACACCTATTGTGTCCGCCGTTGCTGATACGGTCCCGAGTTCCCCCAGCAAAAACGCCGTTCTTATCTCCGTCCAATTTTCCATCACAGCTTTCCCTCATGCTGTATTGGCCAGCGATCCAACTGGCCTGAGGAGTCCCGAATCCTCATGGATAGGATTGCATACTCGAAAGGGTTTGACCCTTGACCTGAGTTAAGACTGTAAGCCGAGCAGACTGAGAATAGAGTACATCGCGCCGAACCAGAAGGCCGCCGAGTCCGTCCTTGGACCTATCGGCCAGGATAGCTCCGCAGAAAGCGACTGCGCCACTCGGGCGTAATGCCGCAAAATTGGGCGATTATCGTCTGTGGCGCGGCTTCTAGCACGGTCGGATGCCGCTCCTTGAGAAATTCGTACGACACCTCGGTTCGGTTCACAGTCTTGACGTGCATTATGTCGATTTCAGAGAGGTGCTGATGGTACATTTTCTGGCGCGCATACTTGCCTATGAGATCGCCTTCGAACTGCTCAAATTTCCAGATTTCCAACGGGATCATGACGCCCTCGACAGGAGTAACGGCCACGATGGCGTTCTCGGTCAGCTCTCCCATATGAGTGAACTGGACCACAGCGCATAGATCTCCGGCTTCGAAAAAGCGGGAGATTACGACTTGCCCGTCGGGCAAGACAAACTGTGATGCGCCGATACCTTTTGTTATAAACAGCAGTGCATCTCGCTTCGCCTCACCTTCGAAAACGAGATCACGTTGGTCTATGCTGACTTCGTGACAGCTGGAGGCAAACTCCTGCCATTGGGCGTCCGATAGCTCAGTGCCGAGCCTCGCCATGTCGTTACGCAAAACACACATCGGAGACGATAGATCTGCCTCTCGCATCTGAGCTCCTCAGCTGTCTACAAACTACTAGCGTCATCCGGATAACACTTCATGCGCCAGATCGCTTGTTACATAATCCAATCAGAGTGATCGCACATTCAAACCTGGTAAGCTCCAAAAGCCCTTTGACCTTGTGCTTCATCCTCGCGATTTTCTCTCGCATTTGTAGATGCTCTACCGCTGTCCTTGGTTGACGTGAAAAGTCCGCTTTCACCCCCAATAGCTGCCCTCAGGCAGGCTCACAGCGCATCCTAGCAGCAGTCAGACCGCTTCGCCTTGCTACCAGCCGAACGCGGCTGGTCGGCTCACGACCCAATT
>CALFRH010000398.1 GCA_937919225.1 uncultured Parvularcula sp. | reverse complement strand
CTGGAACGCCGAATAGATCGGCACTCTACGCCCTCGCGAGACATCCTCGCGGGGGTGTGCTTCGTTCGCCCGACCAACCCAGTTGTCGGTCAGGGCACGCTGTTATTATGTGCAGCAAATCAGCGCTAGATCGCCGACAGAATGGAACTCTCAGAACACTGACTCCGCATAACACTCTACTGCGCATAATCGGTGCGTTGATCAGTATAGACCCGGAAGTCCGGTTGCTTGTCGTCACTTTTCTCCTGGTTTGGAGTGATCTCTATCCCAGTGTCGATGGACAGGGTCTTGAGGTTGCCTTTGAAAGCTCCGGTTTCAGGGTTCCGTGTGACGTATCCAATTGCTGACATTTGTCTGTCTCCATTTGTTTGTCTTCAGGGGAATTCCTTCCGACAAAGAGACCGCAATGGGGGCCGGGAGACATGCGAACCTTCGCGAAAACAGCCCCAAAAAAAATGCGCGAAGGTTTACCCCGAGGGACTAAAAATTTGCTTCGCGAGGAATTGGCGGCTTGCCGCCAAGGGGAAATTTTTAGTCCCGACGGGTTTCGCATGGCACACGGTTCCCATAGGTCTTCGTCTTGGCGGAAGGGGTTCTCTTGACGATAAACATGCTGGTGGTGACGGCCTCAATTCAGGCATTGGCGTCATCAGGTTAAATCCCTGAAGCAGTGATTTCATGGCGTTCTCTTTCACGTCTCGACACGAGACAGGAACATTCTTGCTCTCGGGGTGAAAGCGCAAACAACGCTTCACGGCTACTCAGATCAACCCGGCTTAATTGGTTAACAGGTCCGGCTCAGGTGCGAGCGGTTCCAGTACGTGAAGCGACAGTCGCCCACGTGAAGACCCAACGCGTCGCCCACTTCAACGATCATCGCCGCGTCACCCCAGACGCCGTTCATATCCTGAAGTCAGTTGTCCTTGGCTTCACGCGTCAGAACCGCTTCGACGCAATGCCGAACACTTTAAGGAACTGTCGTTCAAATGCTTGGAACGTATTTGTTGCCGAAATGCTGCAACTTTTGCCAACTTTCGTTTCCGTTCCGCAATTTCAGAGCGCTTCTTTTGTTGTGAAGAAGCGACCACGTATAGCAGGTTCTCAACCGTACACCGCTTCGGGCAATAGGCTCATTGCTAGCAAAATATGCTTGCAATTTTGTGATTTTCACCTATGTTGATCGCAGGAGAAAAGCTCATGAGTTCAACGATCACCGTCCGCGACATTGACCCCAGCGATAAGGCTTGGCTGCAAGCCGAAGCCAAGCGCGTTGGCGTGTCGATGGAAGCTTATATTCGTAAAATGATTGAAGAGCGACGCGCTAAGACGCAGGTCGATGAAAAGCCTTCTGAAGTCTTCAAACGCTATTTCGGGGCAGAAAATGGCGTCGATCTCCCGGAGCGTCAGAAGGTGGGCTATCGTCCCATCGATTTTGAAGATGGCGATACCGCATGACAGATCGGGTTGCTTATCTTCTCGATACGAATGTTTTTTCAGAGATGATGCGCAGCGCACCAAATGAGACGGTTGCAAGCTTTCTTGATCAAACCCGTGTTGAAGGCCACGGCATCTCAGTGGTAACGGCGTGGGAAATCCAAAATGGTATTCGCCGGCTGGACGACGGCAAGCGGCGCCGCGATCTGAAACATATGTTTAACGGCGTTTTAGCGGACTTGTTCGCCGACCGGGTTTTTCCCTGGGATCTATCTGCTGCGTCTGTCTGCGCAGAAATCATGGACACTCGCCGTCGCTCCGGGCGGCCTTTAGACGATCACCTTCCAGATGCCATTATTGCATCGACGGCGCGCGCTAACGGGCTGACGCTTGTGACGCGAAATGTATCAGAGTTCGAAAATACCGGATTGGATCTTATCAATCCTTGGGCTGCCTAAATCTGCACACAAAAAAGGCCTCCCAGATTGCTGGAAGGCCTCACTTCGTTTTGACAGGTTTCTAAGCCGCCTCTTTGGTTTCCATTTCATCTTCTAGGCGCGCATCAATGACCCGGATTGGTTCTGGAAGCCATCCGGTGTCTTTCGCGCAGCGCACCGCCATGGGAACAAGGTCGCCTTTCTTGGCTTTGGTGAGCCCGTTTGTGTTCTGGCCCATTTCTGCGAGAGCTTCGATCAATGCGGCTTTGCTAAGCTTACGGAAAAAGGCTTCATCTGGGGTCCAATGCCGGGTTGGATCGCTGCCCAGCATGGCTGCAATCTTCTCGCCCACTTTCCGGTTGCGGTTGTTGCGTTGATCCCCGCGCGGCTCAGTCAGATCGATGGCAACTCCGACTGCTAACGTGCGCAGCTCCGCGCGGGCAGCGGCGTCCAAGGTGGCAACATACGAAATGGCCGCTTCAAGGTTTCCGGTCAGTTGTTCGGCATGACGTTCCTGCCGGGCGGCCAGCTCGTGAGCCACCGGCAAGTCCGCATCGGCTGAAATGGCCGGTCCACCCACAGAGATTTTCACTGCCGTTGCAGCGCCAAATCCAAACGTCGATTGGGCCAAGGTGGCGGTAACGATGATGTCAGCAATCTCCGCATTATCGACCAAATCACGGGCAAGGCATTGCGTGGCGATTTCCATCACCCTGCGATGGACGCTGTGCGGCATGGCGGGTTTGTCCGCCTTAGCCTTTGGGGCGGCTTTGCGTTCCACAAGTCCGCGTGTGAAACAAACCGTTCCATCATACGCCAGTGAAACTATCGCCAATCCGATAGCATAATCCTCGGGCTGGAATTTTTGGTGCGCTTCATTGATCGCGTCGAGCTCTGCTTCGATAGTCTCGGCGCGTTCCCAATCGTCTTCGTCAAGCTCGTGCTCTCGCTCGCCTAGGTCTTCAAGCTCCGTACTAAGATCATCATGCTTCGCCTGCGCCGCTTCGCTTAGCGGTTCCTGTGACGGTGAAACTCGCAAATGGGTTTGATGAATCGCATGGTCAAACTCGATCATTGAGCGCGTTTCCGTCCAGCCTTCTGCCGCAAGTTCGGCGCGGGCGACCTCTAATTTGTCAGCGGTCAGTTGATCGAGCAAAGCTACATCGGTGAACGTGACGTCTTCATCCTCAAAGAGGTCTCTACGCACAACACCGCCTGCGGCCTCATAGGCTTCGATGCCGACAAAAACAGCGCGTTTGTCCGTTGCCGGAACTTCACCATCAGTTAGCTGGCGTCTAATCCAACTCGCATTGGCGTTGTCGCCCCCTGTCGTGAAAATACGCGATTGGCGCTCATGATCTTCAACCAGCGTATAAGCACGGGCCTGCTCAAGCGTGATCCGGTCGGTTGCGAAGGCGTCAAATATAGCTGGAGCGAGCCGTGACAAGCGCAAGATGCCTGTAACGTGGTGCTCTGACATAGAATAGGTCTTCGCTATGTCTGGAATGGTTTGACCGTCTTCGATTAGGCGGGCGAATTGTTTGCAGGCCTCTGTTGCATGAAAGCCGCGATGGCCAAGGTCCGCCGACAGTGACGCCTGCCGCGCGATCTCACGCGTATCAACCCGGCATGGAATGCCTTTCGCGCAATCCTGCGGTAGACGGTCCTCTTTCGCGAGTTTGCGCAAGGCAAGAAGTCGTCTGCGTCCATCATAAATGGCCAGCTGGGTTTTGCCTCGCTTGTAGCCGTTCAAAGGCTTTTGTAGGCCTTCAACCGCGATAAGCTCGGCAAGTGCATCTAGCGAGTTATCAGGCGCGCTATCCTTTCGGGCATTCTCCGGCGCGATAACAAGGGACTTTAAGCTAAAACTCGCAAACTGTTTCATGGGTATCTCCCGTGAGGGAGGCGCTCAAAGGATAAGCAGCGCGCCATGCGCCGAGCGCCTCCCAATGAGGGACGCACGGGCGCTGATCCTTCAAACGCGGATGTTCGTCGTCGTCCTCTCATAAAGCAGTTTGAGGGCGGCATGTCCGCAACTCAAAGCTTCGGGCAAGAGTTCGTTCGCGACGCTCAACAGATAGCTATTATCGCTTCCCGGATAATTGGCCTCGACACCCCATAAGCTGGCCGCGTGAGTTTCTAAGGTTATGCCTTGCAGCGCGATGCTGAGCACGACACCGCAATAAAACCATTCATCAGCTTCCCACGCATCCATGATGGCTTGAGCTTCGGCTTGTGCCTTATCAAAGCGCTGCCGGAAACCGTTTCCCGGCCCAATAAATCCCGGATGATCGATGTAAAGAGACGGCCAGAACCCCTCATTGATTTCATCTGGGGCTTGCTCGCTTTCATCTTGTTCGATCCGGGCGACAATCTCGAACCCATCCTCCTGTGTGCGGATGGTGTCGCCGACACACACATAAGTATCGAAAGAGGTCTTGAAGCTCATGACAAAAGTCCTCCCGATGCGAGGCCGAGGGGCTTTGTCAGTGGATTGATAAAGACCTCCCAGCAATCATCGGCGAGCGCGGCTTGCCACTTAAGGGCGTCTGCCATGGTGTCGCAAAGGTGGCTGCGGGTTGAGCCGTCACCATAAAGAGCGGTTACGAGAAACATGTCGCCGCCTCCCGTCAACGGGACCAGAAGATGTGAACATCTTCAAATCCGGTTTCGATGGTGAACAGTTCGCCGTTTAGCTCGGCGTCGCGTCCCATTGCTTCATAGTCGATGTAGAATTGCAGATTTGCCGGAATCTGCGTGGTCTCTTGGGTAAGGTCCAGCATGAAGTCAGCGAGGCTTTCATAGCAGCCTGCATAATCCTCAAAAGCGGCGTTAGCCTCATCCAGATCACCGCTGAAGTGTGAGAGGATCGCCCCGCCTAATTGTTCGCCGCGCGTTTCGATGAACTCGGCAAGCCGTGAGACATATTCAAAGCTGGAATATTCCTCAATGCGGGCGTCTCCAAATCCCTCGTAATCATGGATGGCCCATTCCTCAGCCTGCGGGATGGGTGAGGCTTTGAGCATGGCGGAAACCTCGGCCCAAATCTCATCCGTGTCCGTACTGGCAAGAATCCACCTCCCATGCAGAATGCCATTATTATAGGCCGCAAGGCAGGCCACATAAATGCGCGGGCCTTCACTCCGAAGGGCTGCTACTGCTGCCGCATTGGCTCCGATTTCTGATCCATAAGTCTGTAAGTGATCCATCATCCGCTCCTAAAAAATCAACATGCTTTCCCCCGGCAGGCGGGGGTCGGTAAGCGCCGGAAACCTTGGGCGAATAAGGAGCGCGCAAGGACGCGCTGAGAGTTTTTGAAACGAACTTAAACAGACATCCCCTTTTGTAGGGGAACACAAACGAACACAGACGATTTACCCCAAAAGGGGTTGCGCGGTCCGCGCCCAAGGTTACCGGATTGAGCGTCCGGCCCGCGACTGCCAGGGGAAAGCTCAAACAAAGTCGCCGGCGCAAGCCGGCGTCCTAATTGAGAGGCTTGCCTAGTCTTTCTTATACGACCTTCGGACAAGTCGGGCGTGACCCGAATGGGCCAAGACGGCGAAGGCGGCTTGGTCGGAGCGTGAGCGGAGATAGCACGCGGTCGGCATAAGCCGATGGCCCAAACCTCTTTAGACAAATAAAATTGAAATCGATTATGTCTCTATAAATACCGAACCTGTAAGATCATTAAGTCTGTACTTAAACATTTCCCACTAGACAAAAAGGAGAATAACACTAGGGCTGATTTCATGAATGAAGACACTATCTCTCCAGAAGAGATGGTTGAACAGACAACAAAGCTCGTGGCAGCCTATGTGAGTCATAATCCTATTCGCACGGCTGATCTGACAGGCCTTATAGCCACGGTTCATACAAGCTTGAAAAGCATAGCGGCGTACGAACCAGAGCTAGAACGGCCAGACCCGGCTGTGCCCATCAACAAGTCTGTGACCCGGCATCATCTCATCTGTCTGGAAGACGGGGCGAAAC
>CALFRH010000397.1 GCA_937919225.1 uncultured Parvularcula sp. | reverse complement strand
AACATATGACGAGAGTACCTGCGTTATTTTCTTCATAGCAATTGGCGCTGCAACAATCTTATCTAAAGTTTTTCCGCAAAGCGGGGGCGGGAAACCATCCAAAAGTGACATAGATGCGCTACAAGAGCAGCTCAATGACCTTGCTGAAAAAATTGTCCAATACAAAGATGAACTAGTATCGGATTTGAATGACCTCACAATAGCAAACGCAGCGTCCCAGATCGTCGGCGTGTCCAACGCGTACCTTAGATTCAACGTAAAAAAGGAAAAAGAGTACCTCGTTGCCGCTTATCCAAATGCACAAGCGGCATCCGACTTTATAGAAAGACTTCTTTATGATCCACCTGGTTATCTCGATGCACCAACCTATGTGACTATGGAGAAGTTGCTTGTTTCTTGTAGAAATTTCATTGCGATTATTGACTTTAATTTAGGCCATCCACCGCTCTCTCCTGAGAAACGTATCGAACAAGACATTCGTCTAGCGAATATCCATCTGAGTGGACACGATATAGTACTTAACTGGGAATTTGGGCGGTATGAAGCTTGTAAAGGAAGATTGGACATTGACGGAGAGCCTGGCTCCCCAACACGCGGGTATCGCCAAGGGGTTGGATATAAACGAAAAGACGAAAACGTATGTAATATAGTCAAATATGCGTTCAGCGCCGAATGGAAATATTTCGAAGTAATTAAGCAAGAAATACAAAAAAAAATCTTTATAGAATTGAAGGAAGAATTAAGAGAAAGCGTTACATCCAAGCGGCGCATTTACGAGGAATATGCTAAAATTTTGCTTCCAAGCGATCCAGAAAACTAGAGTGCGTTTATGAATAGCGTCATTATTGACTGATCGAAGTGATTTCGATCAAACCTAAATGGCCAAAGCGAAAATGGCCTATCGGCGACCAGCCGGGCGTAACTTGTTGAGCATGTTGCAACGAAGTTAAACCATGTCGGTGAGCCGATATGCCCATCACTAAAGCGCAATTTGCAAGTCTTTTGCGTTGGAATGAGGAGCAGGATATTGCGCATACCTAATGTGCTCCGTAGCAAGTGAGCATCTTAGTAGCGATCCGCTAGTGTCACCCACGTTTTGCAAACGCTTTCGATCATCCCGTGATCTAACCTGAGACTGCCTAGGGTTTGTCTAAGGGTGTTGTCTATCATTCGAAAGCTGAACACACTGCTCTTATTTCTACTGATACGATGCTGGTTGACGCCCTAGCCCTTAGTTTTCACCTACGCCCTCCGCTAGCTACCTACCTTAACTGCGATCGCTAAGTTATTCGTCCTCTTCTAATTGATTGATCGACTAAATCAGCAATCGCAATGCAATTACGCACAATAGATGATTGCATTGGCTAATTTTCAAGTGCCATAGATTTGTAGTTTCATGTGTTCGTCGCGGAGCCATACAATGCTAACAGCAGACATCATACAGCTCGGGTTGCTTATCGCCGCCGTGATAACCGTTTTTGTACAGTGGCACCATTACTCCAGTCTTCGCCGCCAAAACGTGACGCTTTCAAACGAACTAACTGAAGCGAAAGCAATATTGTCATTGCGAGATGACATCATGAGAGCAAAAGAAGAAAAAGCTCAGTTGGATGGTGAGTACGCTATCTTGTACAATGCGTGGAATAGGTGGTCTGAAAATGTTTGGAGATCTGTAGAGGACAAACAATATCCTGAGGATGATCCGAAGGTGGTAATTACGCCCCCATCCGGATTGAATATGACCGTTCAGGAGATCCCAATCACTGTATTTGAGCAGTTCTGTGTTGATCTTGTCTCAACCATAGCGCGTTGGAAAAAGGTCGGAGTGGAAGAGGTCCGGTTCGAGCGCGCAGATCTAATCCTGTTCGCTGAAGATGTGCGAGCGAAACTTAATCTAGTAAGGCAAACTGGTTCATCGCAGGTAGATCTGAATGAAACAGGCATTCCAGAACTTGCTCGCAAAATGAAACACCTCACCAAACGACTAATGGAAGAACAGAAGAAAAAAATTGATGAGCTCGGATTTTCCGAGTTTATCTTAAAAGAAATTGACCAAAAATAAAGCTTGATAGTATCTACCGGCGTCGATCAAGCAGATGTTTTATATCCTGCTTGAGCGCTTTAATATCTTTGTCTCTCTCATTAAGCGACTGTTCCAAAAGTGCTATCTGTTTCTCATTGGTTATAACTCGCCTGATTAGCCACATTACACCTCCCACTACTGCTGTGGTGATGGCTGCCCAGACTTTCTCTAAATCGACTATCATTTACATCCATGCTCCTGCTCTGCATCAATGACCACATCAAGGGAACGGGCCAGCGTTTCAGACACATGATCAGCATCTTGGTCTTCCCACTGGAGCTGAGCGATCAGCTTGCAGACATCCCCGATTTCATTTGTCTGAAGGGTGGGTTGAACGCTTCCGGGCACGCTCACGCAGCCGGTCACGAATAGCGCCAAGGTCACGGCGCTCAGAGTTCTCTTTGGCACGGTCAATTGCCTTTCGGGATCG
This sequence comes from uncultured Parvularcula sp., assembly GCA_937919225.1. Taxonomy (GTDB): domain Bacteria; phylum Pseudomonadota; class Alphaproteobacteria; order Caulobacterales; family Parvularculaceae; genus Parvularcula. The sequence goes on along the minus strand of CALFRH010000397.1, from coordinate 3,342 downwards.
GATCTGAGCTTTCAGGATGGTGTTTTCGCCAACGGCCTTGTCATGGCGTTTCTGGCGCAAGAACTCGCCGGCAATGCCGACGAGAACCTTCTGTGCGATCGCGGCTAGGAAGCCGAGGAGAGCGCTCACGATGCAAGCTTGATATTGGGATCGGTTGAAGGAGCACCGCCAACTGACACATTGCCATCTATGTCAACTCCAACACGAGATTCGATCATCTCTACGAGGCGCTTTTCACTGATTTCAAAGTACTCAATCGCCTCAGGAACAGCTGATGCTATGTACTCAGCCGCTGCGGCCATCAGCTCAGTCTTGAAGTCGACTGCTGAGCCATGCTTTCGGAGCACAGCCAAAGCCTTATTTTCCCCGTAAGAGACACCGTAGAGAATGGCCTCTTGAAGCGCGACCCGGTGTTGGTCTTCCAACTCAATGCCTACACGAGCACGGAACGCATCAATTGCTTTGTTGAGCAACCAGACTGCAGCTAGTCCAATTGTCGTGGCAACTGCGCTCAACACAGGTTCAAAGATGGGAAGAAGATTGACAGTTGTCTGCGCCAAGGCAGGCAGCGGGAAAAGAACAAGCGCCATCAGCGCCGCAAATGCAAAGCGGATCATGGGAGATCTCCGTTTTTGGGAAGGTGCCGGAAGTGCCGGCAATGTCCGCAGTTAAGCGGAACCGAGAGCAGCTTGTGCTGCGTTTAGGAGGCGCCTGACCTCATCAAGATCCGGCTCCTGTGTGTCGAGAGCCTGGAACGGTGGTTTGCCATCAAGGGCGCGTTCCATTTCATCTTGCGTCTGAGGGCCAACCTTGCCGTCAGCGAGGATTCCACGCTCCTTCTGGAACCAGATCGTCACCAGTTCGAGAGTATGATCAAACGGCCCCTCAAGCGGCACAGGGTACGGATGTTTCACTATGCGCCGATATGTGGCGAGGTCTGCGCGCCATTCCTTGACCAAATACCCGGTATCACCGCGCTCAAGGGTCAGGTCCTCCTCGGTCTGCATGAAACCGCCCTCAGGGAATAGGTTATCATATTCCTCCGAAGCATCGAAACACGGGCAGGCCTTGGCCGCATATTCGTTATGACCACTGACCTTCTGGATGCTGTAGGTGTCCCGCAGAGCCCGAAGCTCTTCGATCAGTGATCGTTTCTGTGCTTCGGTCCGGGTGTCCTTCGCTGTGCGGCCATCAGTCTCTACCCCGCCCACATAGACAACGCCGATTGTCCGGCTATTCCGCCCCGCGCAATGGGCCCCGATCCTGTCAATCGGTCGACCGGCGAACACCTGACCATTCAGGCCGACAACTCGGTGATAGCCGATGCCAGACCAACCCCGTGCCTTGTGCCAGGAATCAATCTCTGCGCGGCTCACGTCCCGGCCTTCGGGGGTTGCCGTGCAATGGACAATGATTTCGTCAATCTCTCTCATGCTGCCTTCCTTTCAGGCACAAAAAAACCGCCTCTCGGCGGCTGGGTTCTTTTCAGATCAGAAGTCAATTCCCCCCAGTATTGGGGGAAAGCCAAATTCAACATTTCGCGACGGTGATCATAAGAAAGGGCGCCGAAGCGCCCTGTTCAAGCTGCATAGTCTCTCTGGTCGGTCCAAGGAAACTTGAACTGACTGGCCAGCTCAACAAAACCTAAATCAGGCTCAAGGTCGCCGTTAGGCTCCAAATCAGGGTCTATTGACGTCGCATCCAGCAAATCAATCAAGTTCTGGGCGATTTGTTCAACTCGACCGCGAAACGCCGCATCGGTGGTAAGGCGGAGGGCGAGGTCGGTCATAGCAGCCTCCCAACACTTGGAAGCTCTTTGGACAGGCGCGCCAATCCCTTCGGCGTCACCCTCACCTGCGGTGTGACTCTCTCTGAACCATCAGATCGGTGGACAGTTGTTGTCTTGTGTTCCAGCAGGTCGGTGACCAGTTTCGATTGATAAGCCAAGTCTTCGGCACCACCGGGACGGCGATAAATCCATTTCTGCGTCCGAAGAAAGGTAAAAAGATCCTTCGGACGCACCTGAAGCGTTTTTGCCGCATCAGTGACGCATAGCGAACCGTCAGCAACCGCAATGCGCTCATAGGCAATCACGTCTTCCGACATTTTCTCAATCTGCTGGGCTTGTTCTTTGATTGTGACATCTGCCTCAATCAAGGCAGCAGCCATAAGCTGAGGACCGGTGAGCATTGCTGGCTTGGACGAACTGGCCTCAAGTTCAAGCCAACGATCAATGATACGCTTCCGCAGCTTGACATTGTAACCAGCGACCAGAGTCAGGGTCAGGTCTTTGGGGAGATTGAAGCACGGACGCTGCGTCCCATCCTCTCCAAAGTAGCTGCCCCCAAATCTGGGGGCGGCTTCCCCGAGATCATCCAGCATTTTCTTGATATCGCGTATTACGTGATCGTGGCGCTTATTGCACAGCTCCGCGATCTCGCGACTGCTCATTGTCAACGCGGCATCTGCCGTGCTATTCGTAATTCCGTTCATTGCACATTCTCCGATCGTGTCAATTTGAACATCCAACGGCTTCGGTGCTCCAACACCGAAGCCGTTACTTTTTTGAGGGTCTGGCCTCCGCTTCGAGTTTCTGTGTCAATTGTCTGGCGGCGGCTTCTCCAAAAGTCTCTCTGCACTCATCAATAAGTACAGATTTGGTTTCCTGGTTACGCGACCAGCCAGAACCAATCTTTAATGAGCGTACAATTTCACCGGTCAAACTGCGATCATTCTCGGCAGCTCGAATTTTCAGATACCGGCGCAACTCGACAGGAACAGTGATTGTAATGCGTACGCCTTCCACTTATCATCTCCTTTCATCTTAATGATGATTAATCTGTACACATCATCAAAAACATGATCAAGGGTGATAAGGTTGATTTTTTCACTTTTCTGATGTTTTAAGATGATATGACCGACAAAGAAGCATTTACCCGCTACACAATACGGATTCCTACGGAGCTTTATGACCGCCTACAAGCCGCGTCAGGCCACAAATCGCTGAATGCAGAGATTACAGACCGCCTTGAGGCTTCATTCGAAGGGGACATGACCACCATTGAGGGGCTGAAGACGCACATTCTGTTGGTTGAAAGTCGCCTGGATTACCTCGAGGCGCTTACAAAAGATCTTCTGGATACCCTTTTCAGCGAAGTTGCTGACGGCGTGAAAAAGAGGGCTAACGACAGCCTTGAAAATAGTCAAACCGGTACCGAACCGACTTCAGAGGAAATCGCCAAAGAGAGCCATTACTACCGGGAAGACTGACCTTGTCGCACGCGATCAAAGCACGACGCTAGCAACCCAAAAGACAAAACGGTTATTCCGTTTTCTACATTT
>CALFRH010000396.1 GCA_937919225.1 uncultured Parvularcula sp. | reverse complement strand
GTGCCCGAATGGTCAAGCGCACTTTCGTAAATCTTGAACCGGTCCTGAAGCCGCTCTACAGCGGGGGCAATCTCCGCCGTTTGGGCGGATGAGCCGCCGTCGGTCGGTGAACAGGCAGCCAGGCCAAAAAGGCCGGCAATGAAGATGCTGCGAAACATGGGGTATCCCTCACTCGCGCGGAACGACCCATCATCTCTCGTCTATTGGGGCCGCCCTCGACTCAATGAACGCAAAATGGGGATTGCGACAAAAAGCGCAAGGGCTAATGAGCACAAAGCGCTAACAAAGCGTCCCGCTGTGACATGGCTGCCTCATAGCCGAGGGCCTCAAACGCCTCATGTTGGTCAAAAGCGGCGGGGGAAAGGCCCTCAAGGTTGGGCGTGATGGTCACATCCGCCATATCAATGCGGGCCCGCGCGGCGGACAGCTGCATTTGGACGATCCCAATGGTGGCGATGGCGGTTTCAAGGAATTGGGGCCGGGACAGCGCCTTGGCCTTTGCCATGGCGAACCGTCGGGCGAGATCCTTTTGCTGGCTGCGCAGAAAAGTTTCGAGCGCTTCACCAAGGGGCGCCTCAGGCCTGGCCTCTGGCGCCTCCACTGGTACCACCTCCCGTGTTGGGGGACGGTTAAACCGGGAAATGAGCTGCACCGAGGCCATGAGATCCACGGCTATCACGTGATCGGCGCCCAGCGCCCGAGCGAGGCTTATTGGCACGGGGTTCGAAACCCCGCCGTCGATCAGCCAATGCTCCTCTCCCTCAATGGCGTAGCTAACGGCCTGCAGCACCATGGGCACCGCGCTCGACGCCTGGCACGCCAGGAGGGTCGACCCCTCTGTCATCCAAACCTCTTGGCCTGTCGCCAAGTCGGTGGCCACGGCGCCCCAGGCCTGGGGCAGGGCATCGATATCGACGTCTTGCCCGGCGAACTGACCATAGGCCTTTTCAGGGTTGATAAGGCCCCCGCGGCTTAATTGTAGGCCGAAGGTGGCGACCGCCCCCATGGGGCCGATATCCTTCGCCCATTTTTTCACATCTTCTAGTATTCCCAATAGTTTAGCCGCGGAAACGAGGGCACCGGCTGAACATCCGGCGTAGACATCAACCTCGACACCCAGTTCATCAAGGGCGCGCAGTACGCCCACATGCGCCCAGCCGCGGGCGGCGCCCGAGCCGAGGGCGAGGCCAATCCTTGGCCGGGGCTTTTCGGAGGAGGGTTTGGATATGTCTTCTGGGCTTGTGGTCATGAGCAAATCCGGCGTTAACCTTTTTCGGTAAGACTTCAGCTACCTTTGTAAACAAAAGGGGGGCGAATCGGTGTTCGCAGGGAGGGCCGCCTTCCCGTCTCTCCCGGCGGCGTAAATGAGGCAGGTATGGGCTTATTCCGCATTCCAGGCAAAGCCGACAAGACCCCACCCCCGGTGGATGTCAATCGCGTTTTAAGGGCGCCGTCGGCGGACGCGATAAAGGCGGCTGAAGAAACGCCCGTCGACGCTGATGACACCCAGGCGGTGGCACGGCGCCTTCCCGCTGATGCTGAGAGGCCGCTTGACCCTGCTTTCAAGACAGATGCGGTGTCCGCCCAGGCGGAAGTGGATGAGCTGCCCGTCGCACCCGATGAGCCGGCGGACCCAATTGAGGTGTCGGCCGGCGAGGCTGACCCTTCGAGCCCTTTAGAGGATACCATCGCGATCAATAAACCGTCCGTAGACCCGGCAGATAATGCCGAAGAAAATGAGCCCGACACATCGGACCCCCTTGCGGCTGATGGCGCAACGCCTCCCGCCCCTGGGGACCGGGCGGCGGCGCCTATTGCAGCGTCATCGCCTCACCCCGCGGCGGTTGAGGATGACGGGCCGGAAGTGCCGAAAACACCTTTTTTGGAAGTGGCAACGCCCTTCGTTGTGTGGTCCTCCTTGCTGCTCGTGTTGGCGAGTGTCCTTTATGGCGTCAGCCGGGGGCAGGTGGACCTGACGGTCGCGGCGATTTTTGCCACCGGTATTTTTCTGTTCGGCACCCTCCTGTTGGTTGCTTCGACCACGAAGGCTTATTCGCCCCTGTTGCTTGCCGGCGTGATGCTACGTCGGCGGAGTGTCCGTCGGCGCAATGCGACGGTGCTAGCAGGGGGTGATGTTCTTTCCGCCCTTGGTCTTGCCGAGAGTATTTTGGGGGCCGACGCTGATGCGCGCCTTGTGACCACGCGCGAAGGCGTCGTCGTCTACGCTAACGAAGCCTATATCGCCATCGCGCAGGAAGCGGGTGTGATGAGCCCCACGGGCCTGCCGCCGCGCATGGACCGCCTTTTTGGGCAAGCGGGGAGTGAGAGCAGTAAGATGTTCCGCCTGGCCCGCGCGGCGAAAAGTGGGGCCAAGGCCGACGAAGTCATTACCCAGACCATGGGGCCTGCGCTCTCTTCTGATCAGATCCCACGGCGCCGATTTGAAGTGTCGGTGAGACCCATGCGCAATGCGGGGCAGCATATTGCCTGGCGCCTGCGGGAGGTGCCGATTGAGAGTGCGCGGGACAGTCTGCGCACGGCCTATGCGGATTATCCGCGGCCTGTGTTTGCGCTTGAAAAGTCTGGCAGCATCGCTTGGATGAACCAGGCGGGGGCCGACATGATTGGCGTCCGCCTCGGTGCGATCACCGCGATGGAGAATTTCGTCCTCGGCGAGACAAAGGACCTTGTCGATGGCCTTTGGGAAGAGGGGCCTGAGGAGATCGAGGCCCGGATCCGGGTGAAGGAAGAGAATGCCGGTCACATCAGTGTGGTCTTCACGGCGTTTGGGCGAGGCGGTGTTGGTGAAGGCTTTGTCTGTGTAGAGATGCTACCAAAAACTGGCGTGATGGCAGAACAGGGGGCGGAGGATCTCGCCGCCGATGTCACTGACGCGCCCTTTGGTGTGGCTGTCATTGCGGGCGATCCGGGGACGGATGCGACCCTTGTATCGGTCAACCGGCTGTTTGGCGATGCCTTCGGTGCGGATGATGGTGTGCGCTTGAGTGAAGCGCTACCGCCGAATGCTATTCGCGACCTTGTCGCTGCCTTGCGCAGTCGGGCGCAGACGCAACCCCTGACCCGCCCGGTGGAGGTGACCATTGGTGAGGGGGCATCGGCCAGCATTTTCCGCGTTTACGCCCGGCCCATTAAGCGGCGCCGGGGGGCCTATGGTCCGCGGCAAACCGTTCTTTATGCGGTGGATGTTTCCTTCCAAAAGCGGATGGAAGAAGACTACGCCCATGACAAGCGCCTAAAAGCCATCGGGAAAATCTCGGGCAGTGTGGCCCACGACTTTAACAATTTCCTCCAGGCTATTATGGGCGCCACCGAGTTTTTGATGCGTAAGCATCCAGCGGGCGATCCGAGCTATGCTGACCTTGTGTCCATCCGGGAGAATGGTCAGCGGGCGCGGAACCTAACCCAGAACTTGCTAGCCTTCTCGCGCAAGCAAACGCTGCAGTCTGAGGTCTTGTCCATCAGTGAAATGCTGGCTGAGTTCACGCCCTTTGTGCAACGCTATGTGACCGAGAAAGTGAATGTCGAAGTCACCCATGGACGCAACGTCCCCTACATCAAGGCGGACAAGTCTCAGCTAGAACTCGCCATTATGAACCTCGCGGTGAATGCGCGGGATGCCATGGAGAAGGGGGGCGTCCTGACCGTTTCGTCAAAACAGGTGGCGCCTGAAGAGGTCGCGGCCTTTGGCTACCCCGTCCTTGATGAAATCGAATACGCCCTTATCGAGGTGGCGGACAATGGCTCCGGTGTGCCGGAAGACATTGCCGAGAAGATCTTTGAGCCCTTCTTCACCACAAAGGGAGAGGGTAAGGGGACGGGCCTCGGCCTTTCCACCGTGCACGGGATTATTGGCCAGCTGGGGGGGCGGATTTTCCTCCACAATAGACCAGGTGAGGGCGCGACCTTCCGCATCTTCCTGCCCGCCGTTTCTGAAGAGCTGGCCGCCGAAGCCAAACAGCAGGCGGCGGAAGCCAAGGCCAAACCCCAAGTGGATGACCTCACTGGGAAAGGCCGTATTCTGATTGTCGAGGATGAGGATAGTGTCCGCGGTATCGTCGTCCGGGCGCTGGCCATGTGTGGGTACGAGATTACCGAGGCCTGCGATGGGGACGAGGCCCTCGACATCATTGATGAAACCGAAGAGCCGTTCGACCTCGTCCTATCGGATATCATGATGCCGGAGATGGATGGCCCCACCCTCATCACCGAGGCTGGTGATAAGCTCCAGGGGGCGAAGGTGATTTTCATGTCCGGCTACGCTGAAACGGCGATGCGCGATAAGCTCGAAACCATTGAGGGCTGCAAGTATCTGCAAAAACCCTTTACCCTGAAGAAAATCGCCGCCACCGTGAAAGAGGCAATGGCGAGTTGAGGGGCGGACAATGAGGTAGGTGCATGATAGCTGTCGCCCTGGGCGTAGCCCCGGGGCCTACCTCCAAGCTCATACGATATCACAAACTATCAGATTGAGAGCTAGACCCCGCTGCACCCAACGGCCGACCGGGGTGACGGAGATTGGATTTATGTGAACGCAAAAACGGGTCCCTTCCCGTTTTCTGTATCTGCCTTACTCCCCCAGCCGTTCTTTAAAGAACTCCAGCCCGATTTCGTCCCGGTGGATCTTATTTTCCTTCGCGCGGAAGCCATGCTTCTCGCCTGGGTAGGTCATCAGATCGAAGGCTGTGCCCTGGCGCTGTAGTGCCGCCATGATATCGATGGCGTTTTGGAAGATAACATTATCATCCGCCATACCATGGATGAGGAGAAGGGTGTCGTCCTTGATCCCTTCGGCATAGGTGAGGACGGAGGATGCATCGTAAGCCTCAGGGACCTTGCGCGGGTCCCCCATATAGCGTTCCGTATAGGCGGTATCATAGGTGCGCCAGTCGGTAACGGGCGCGCCTGAGACGCCAGCGGCATACAAGTCTGGATTCTGCCCCAACATCATCAAGGTCATATACCCGCCATAAGACCAGCCCTGCACCCCAACGCGGCCCGGATCTACGAAGGGTTGGCTCGCCAGCCATTTTGTCCCTAGCGCCTGGTCCGCCACTTCGGACTGCCCCATGCGGCGGTAAATGACGTCTTCAAAAGCCTTGCCGCGATTGGTGGCGCCGCGGTTCCCCAGCTGGAAAACAACGTAGCCCTGGTCGGCGAGAAGCTGGGCATAAAGTTGCCGCCCCCAGCGGTTGGCCACCCTTTGCACACCGGGACCGCCGTAAACCAGTTGGATGGCGGGGGCCTGCTGGCCCGACTGCAACCCTTTCGGTTTTAGAAGGGCGTAGTCCATCATTTGACCATCCTCGGCCTTTAGCGTGCCAAGGGTCCAGGCTCCATGACTATCAAGGTATGGCGCATAGGGATGATCGCCCTCGATAGCGTTTTCCAATAACCAGAACTTCCGTCCGTCCGATAGTGTGGCAACGCTCGCTTGAGGAGGCTGGGTGAACGAGGAGAAGCGATGGATATAAGTCTCACACCCCTTGGCGAATTGCGTACGATGCCAGCCTGGTGTTATGGTCAGCTGTTCCGCATCACCTCCATTAAGGCTGACCCGGAAAAGATGGTTTTCCGTCGGTGTCTTTCGCCAGCCGGTGAAAAGAATGTCTTCATCCTTGGTGTCTATGCAGACCACTTGTCCAACGGGCCAGTCCCCTTGGGTTAGCTGAGTGGCATTCCCTTCGGCGTCATATCGGTAGATGTGGTTGAAGCCGTCCCGCTCTGATGCCCACAGAAAGCCGCCATCGGGCAGGGCGTGAAAGCCCCGTTGTAGGTTGATCCATGTCTTACTGCTTTCGGTAAAGACAATTTGAGAGGAGCCGGTACGAGGATCGACCGCCAACATATCTAAGGTCTTTTGATCCCGTGACAATCGCACGACGTACAAGGTTTGGCTGTCCATGGACCAATGGGCGCTGGCGACATAAATGTCAGGATTGTCTCCAAGATCGACCCATTTGGTTCGTCCGCCGTTTGCGCGCACCACGCCGACGCGGATAGTGACATTGTCGGTGCCAGCGAAGGGATAGCGCTGCCGGATGGTTTTGGTTCCCTCGGTGGAGAAATCAAGCCGTTCCGCAATGGCGACGGGGCTTTCGTCAATCTGAGTGTAGGCAATCAGCTCGTCATTGGGTGACCACCAATAGCCTGTGTCTCGATCAAGTTCTTCCTGTGCGACAAATTCCGCGACCGCATTCCGCACCGTCATTGTCGCCCCTCGGGTCAGCTTCTTTTCCCGCGATGTGTTAAGATCGTAGACGAATAGTTCATCCTCTCGTACGTAGGACACATACCCTCCGCCAGGGGACAGTTTCGGGTCGGTTTCAAAACTCTCCGAATTTGTAATCTGCTGCGGCGTACCGGATGCAACATCGTAGGTGTAGACATCACCGCCCAAGGGAAAGAGCAGTTGATGACCCTTCTTATCCCATTGGTAGGAGATAATCCCACTGTCGTAGATACGTTGACGCTCACGACGATTTTTCTCCTCTTTGGAGAGGTTGGTTTCCTCTCCCACCAGCTCGTCAGATCTGACCAATATCCTTGCCTCGCCTGTCGCGGCATCATAGGCCCAAAGGTCGAGTATGCGCGCATTGTCCTCACGTCCGCGTAAGAGCGTCACCATTGATCCGTCTGGGGAGAAGCCTGCCCCCCTTAAAGAGGGCCCGGAGAGACCGGCATCTTGGTGCAGGGCCTCAACGGTGAGGTCCTCAGCGTTTGCCGGCATGAGAGCCATCAGCGCGGTACATGAGATGGATGCGAAAAAGGCAGATGCGCGCATCGTACGGGACTCCTGGTTGATCTTTGGCAACATCATACCGCGTTTAGCGCAAAGCGCGAGATCTATACCCTGCTTGAGGTACGCTTATGGGCTACAGCATCAGACAGTCTTATTGAATCTGGCAGATGCTGTAGAGGCTTCGTTTTTCGCGCGTGAGCCGACTTTCTCTGATCCAATACGATCGTCCGGCGCGCTAGAAGATGGCCGACGTAAGCTGCCTTGCCCTTGCCCGCACCGAGGCGGCTTTGTCGTCAAACGCAGTCTCCAGCGCTGCTTGCGCGGCTTCCTCGTGCGCCTCATGCTGCTCGGCAAGGTGCGCCAGGGCGGTGAGCGACCAGGCTCTGAGGAATGGCCGCTTGTGAGTGAGAAACGGCGCAAGTGTATGCGCAGTCTTATCTGCCGCCGCGGCTGGGATCGTCAGATAGGGAACAGATTGGCAGAAATGGAGTTGGGTTTGCCAGGTTTGTGCCGCCCCGCCGGCGCCTAAAAGGGATTTCGTTTGGGCTGCAGAGAGGGTCAGCCCATCCTCAAGGCTTGCTTTGATGAGCCAGCTGGCGGCCTCCTGCACCAAGGGGTCTTCATCCCCACAAAGGGCGATGAGGTTATCCATATACCCTTTATCCCCCGCAAATGGCATAGCCGCCTGACGAAGAGTACTGACGGTTTTGCCGTCATAGGAAAGAAGCGCTTGTCGAAGGGGGGATATCACTGGACCCCCTCGCTTAGGGGGCGTCTACCACCTCGCGACGGAAGAATGCGGCCGCGCCGGCAAGAAACTCGACAAATTGCAACAAAGAGAAGCCCACATGGGTGGTGGCGCCGGGGACGAAGAAGAACTCCGTTGGGACCCCTGCCGTCTGATAGGCGGGAACAATGTCGCACGAGCCTGACAATGTGAAGTTCGTCGGTGCCGGCGTGGTCCCGCAAAGGACGGTCGGATCAAACTCTTCGTGTACCGCGTAGAGGGGCGGCACCGTTGCGTCGATCGCCGCCAGGTTGGTGGTGGCGCCGGAGACATTGATGATGCCCTGAACCTCATTAGAGATGCCGGTATTGGTGCTGCTGTTCCCAAAAAGGCCGCCATTGGCCGCGAGGAAATTGGCGGCGCCTGTGGTCTGCACAGGGTCGCCGGGTTCGGCTGTCCCGACGGTGATCGCCGTAATGGCACCGGCCGAAACGCCGCCGACAATAATGATATTGGGGTCCACACCGAAAATGTTGGCACCAAGCCCGTCTTCCCGGAAAAAGCGGACGGCGGCGAACATGTCGTGGGCAGCGCGATAAATGGCCACCTCTAACTCGTCTGCGGTCAGGATTTCGGTCTCATTAAGCCGATAGTCGATGTTGGCGGACACATACCCCCGCTGGGCATAGTTTTCTGCGAACAACATAAGTTGCTCACGGTCACCGGAGACAAAGCTGCCGCCAAAGGCCCAGATGACCACGGGGCGGTTTGTCTCGGTGTCACCGAATGGGGTGTAGATATCCATGAGGAGGGGGGTGGTTCCCCCACTGACAATACCTTCTCCGAATTGGACGCCCAGCTGTGGGACGGCGGCATCAAAGACGACATCTTCATAGCGAGTGCCGCCTGGCGTCTCATCAATATCCGTGATTGTCAGAGTGACGGTCAGGGTGGCGAAGGCACCAACATTATCCACCACGCGTAAGGTCACCTCATACTGACCGTCGGCGTCGGCATCGCCTGGTGCTTCGAAATCAGGGTTATCGATGATCGAAAGGGTGCCGGCCGCCGCGTCGAAGACAAAGGCATCCGCATCGGCACCGCCGTCGACGCTGAAGGTTAGGCTATCGCCATCCGCGTCGGTCGCGGTGGCAGTGTACACAATCCCTGAGCTATTTTCGGGCAGGTCGACCGCCGCCCCTGAGGTAAAGGTCGGGGCACGATTGATGTTGATGACCGCCTCGTCATCGTCCGAGCACGCCGAAAGTGCCAGAACCGCTACCATGGTGGCGGTTGTCATCTTGAAAAGCTGTAGCATCTCTTGGCCTTCCTCATCGATTTGGGGCCCGCTGGGCTCATGCAGCCGGCAGCGGGACCCGCCAGCACTCTCAGCCTTGCTCAAACCTCGTTTGAAAGCAATCGAAGACGACAAGGCGCGTTGTTGAGGCCGTGCCTCTGCCTAGGGGGCGTCCACCACCTCGCGGCGCATAAAGGCGGCGGCGCCGTCTAAGATGGCGATGAACTGCTCAATGGAATAGCCCACATGGGTCATCGCGCCGGGCACGAAAAAGAACTCCACCGGTACCCCTGCCGCTTGGAAGGCGGGCACCATATCGCAGGCGCCGGAAACGACGAGACCCGTAGACGAGGACCCTTCAGGCGCGGTGTCGCAAGGGACCACCGGGTCGAACTCCTCATGGGCGGCATACATGGGCGAGGACATAGCATCGATGGACGCCAGATTGCTGATGGCGCCCGATACGCTGATAATACCTTGCACCGATGAAGAAATAGACGTGTTCGTACTACTATTCCCGAATAAGCCGCCATTGGTATTGAGAAAGTCTTGGACCGCCATGGACGGGGCAGGGTCGCTGGCATCTGTTGTGCCTGCGCCGACGGCCATCAGCGCGCCTGCAGAAAATCCGCCAACGATGATAATATCAGGGTCCACCCCAAATGTATTTGCCCCAAGCCCATCTTCGCGAAAAAAGCGGACGGCGGCCAACATGTCGTGGGTCGCCCGATAGCCCGCCACCTCTAAGTCTGCGGCGGTGGTTGGTGCACTGTCGAGGGTGCGATAGTCAATCGTGGCAGAAACATACCCCCTAGTGGCAAAATTATCCGCAATCGTCGTAAGTTGTTGGCGTTCACCAGACGTGAACCCGCCGCCAAAGGCCCAGATGACGACGGGGCGGTCCGTCGCGGTGTCGCCGAACGGGGTATAGACATCCATGAGGAGGGGGACGGTTCCCCCCGTCACAATTGCCTCCCCAAATTGGACGCCAAGCCGCGGGACAGCTGCATCGAAAACGACATTTTCGTAGCGGGTCCCACCCGGGGTTTCGTCAATGTCCGTAATGGTAAGGGTGATGGCTAATGTCCGCGAGGCGCCAAGGCCATCAGTCACCCGCAGGGTCACCTCATACTGTCCGTCCGCATTCGCATCACCGGGCGCCTCGAAATTGGGATTGTCGATAATGGAAAGGGTCCCTGCAGCAGCGTCAAAGACGAACGCGCCTGCATCGGCGCCGCCATCGACGCTAAAGGTAAAGCTGTCTCCGTCGGCGTCGGTTGCGGTGGCGGTATAAACCACCCCGGCGCTATTCTCGGGCAGGTCTACCGCATCGGTGGAGGTGAAGACCGGCACGCGGTTCACGCTGATCGGCGCTTCGTCATCGTCCGAACACGCTGTAAGCGATATGCCAGCTATTATGGCGATGGCTGCGGTTTTACGAATGTTCATTATATCCTGCCCTTCTTATTCTGACTTACTGTCACAATGCCCATGTGACGAAAGGTGCGTGATGAGGTCGTTTTCATCACCGAGGGGCGGCAGCTGGCCAAAGCTGACGCGCCCGAGGGGGTAGTGAACGCAAATGAGAGGGGCACGGTCAAGAGCGAAGGCAGGGGTGACGACAGCCCCCGGCGCCCCAAATAAGGGAACTTAACCGTCAGGTGGGACGTCATAACGCGGTGACCAGCGCGTCGGCGATGCCCACATAAATCGAAACCTTGAGAGGACCCCCCAATGGCCCAGCGACCCGAAGATGATGAAGGTCTTGCGGTTCCCAGCCGCCGCCTAGGCCGCTTGGCTCGCTTTGGGGGGCTTGCGTCGGGCATCGCCGGCAACATGCTGGTGGAGGGCGCCCGCACTGTTGCCCGGGGGCAACGACCAGCGCTTGAAGACCTTCTGCTCACCCCGTCCAACGCCGCAAAGGTGGCGGACCAATTGTCTCAGCTACGGGGCGCCGCGATGAAGGTGGGGCAGCTCCTCTCCATGGATGCGGGTGACCTTATCCCGCCGGAGTTGGCGGACATTCTGGCGCGGCTCCGGGCGGGGGCCCACCCCATGCCGCCGCAGCAGTTAAAGGCGGTGCTCAATGAGAATTGGGGGCAGGGGTGGTTGCGGCGCTTTTCCCCGTTTGAGACAAGGCCCATCGCGGCGGCCTCCATCGGGCAGGTGCATCGGGCCCGGACAAAAGATGGGCGCGACTTAGCGATCAAAATTCAGTATCCGGGCGTCAAACAAAGCATCGATAGCGATGTGGACAATGTCGCGACGCTGATCCGCATTTCGGGCCTGCTACCAAAGGGGGTCGATGTTGACCCCCTCCTCGCTGAAGCGAAAAACCAACTTCATGAAGAGGCGGATTATGAGCGGGAAGGGCGATATTTAGAGAAGTTCCGTACGCTTCTGGCTGATGATGAGCGGTTTATCGTTCCCGCGCTGCACGAGGATTTCACCACGCCGTCTATTCTGGCCATGGATTATGTGCCGGGCATCCCGATTGAGGAAGCCGAGCACTGGCCCCAGGAGGACCGTAACCGGGTGGTGGGGCATCTCCTCGACCTGATGCTTCAGGAACTGTTCGTGTTCCGCATGATGCAAACGGACCCCAACTTCGCCAACTACCAATATGATGAGGACAAGGGACGCCTGGTTCTCCTCGATTTTGGGGCGACGCGGGAGTTTACCGAAAGCCTGACGGAGGGGTATCGCGCCTTTATGAAGGCGGGGATGACCAGTGACCGGGAGGCTATTCGCCGGGCGGCGATGGAGCTTGGCTTCCTCGATGAGGCCATTTCGCAGGCGCATCAGGATCTCCTCATCGATATTATCGACACGGGCATGGAGTCGTTGCGCGTTGAGGGGCCTTATGATTTTGGGTCCACCGATTTGGCCCTACGGGTGCGGGAGCAAGGGATTGCCCTGCGCACCAGCGGTTTTGTGCATATGCCGCCGACCGAGGCATTGTTCCTTCATCGTAAATTTGCCGGCATCTATCTCTTGGCAGGACGGCTGAAGGCGCAGGTGGATGTGCGTGCCCTTGTAGAGAAACACCTCTAACGGGTACCCCTTTGCGCTGTCGCGCCCTATGTGTTGGGCATGAGCGACACACCCAGCACCCCCCCGACCACCGATACCCCGCAGGATATGGGCGGCGTTATCCCGTCCGACCCCTATCTGCGCAAGGACGCGATCATGCCGACCTTGTCCGACGATGCGCTAGAACGCATCCAACGATATGGCGTGACCCGGCAGGTGGCAAAGGGCGAGGTGCTTTTCGATGTGGGCGATCAGCAGACGCAATTCATCGCGCTCTTGTCCGGCCAGCTGGTCATCGAGTCGGACCAGTGTGAGGGCACCACTGAAATCGTTCGGCACCATCGCGGCCATTTCTCCGGTGAGATCGATATGTTCTCCAATCGGCGGGCGTTGGTCAGGGGTATATGCTGTGAAGCGGGGGAGATGGTCTTTTTGGACCGGGCGTCGTTTCGCCGGTTCCTCGCCGCCCATGCGGACCTCTCTGAAATTATTATGCGCGCCTTCATCCTGAGGCGGACGGGTCTCATTTATCATAGCCAAGGCGACATCGTCCTGGTCGGCAATAAGGACGGCGCGCGACTATTGCCGTTAAAGCTATTCCTCACCCGCAATGGGCACCCGCACCGCTATGTGGATCCGGCGCAAGAGCCTGAGATGACCCAGCAGCTTTACGACCATTTTGGGCTGACGGCGGACGATTTGCCGGTGGTGGTTTATCACAATGAGGAGGTGCTAAAGCAGCCCACACCGCGGGAGTTGGCGGACCTGCTAGGCCTATCAAAACTCTCGGGCGAGCGGGATATCTTCGATGTGGCCGTGGTGGGCATTGGTCCAGCGGGTCTGGCATCGGCGGTGAACGCCGCGGCCGAGGGCTTAAGCGTTGTGGCCATTGAGGGCATGGCCCCGGGTGGCCAGGCGGGCACCAGTTCAAAGATTGAAAACTACCCTGCCTTTCCCACTGGCATATCGGGGCAGGCCCTCGGCGGTCGTATGCTCCTCCAGGCGCAGAAGTTCGGGACAGAGGTGCTGACCCCGCGGGAGATTAAGCGCCTCGATTGTGATCAGTATCCTTACGTCCTTGAGATGGAGGACGGCGAGGCGATCAAGGCCAAATCCGTTGTGGTCGCCACGGGGGCCAAATGGCGCCGTTTGGGATTAGAGAAAGAAACAGCGTTTGAAGCACTAGGCGTCTATTACGGGGCCACGGCTGTCGAGGCGGCCATGTGTGATGGTCAGGAGGTTGCCATCATCGGGGGCGGCAACTCCGCCGGTCAGGCTGCCATCTTCATGGCAGGCCGGTCAAAGCACGTGCATATTCTGGTGCGTCGTGATGGTTTGGCCGAAACGATGTCTGACTATCTCATTAAGCGAATTGATGCTCACCCCCGCATCACCTTGCACCCCAATACAGAGGTTGCAGCCCTGGAGGGGGAAAGCCGGTTGGACGGCATGACATGGCGATGCCGAAAGACGAAGACCGAGACCCAGCGTGATATTCGCCACCTTTTTGTGATGATTGGGGCGGTCCCGAATACGGACTGGCTCGGTGATTGTGTGCTAACGGACGAAAAGGGCTTTGTGATTACCGGTGGCGACCTGCCGACACCGCATTTGGTGAGCGAAACCTGGCACGTGAACCGGCTCCCCTATATTGGCGAGACGTCCCAACCCGGCGTCTTTGCCGTGGGCGATGTTCGGTCGGGCAGCGTCAAACGCGTAGCGTCAGCCGTGGGAGAGGGCGCGATCTCCGCCCAGTTCCTCTACAAGGTGGTGAACCCGCTGGGGCAATAACGCCCTGGCGAGTCGTCTCGGGGGGGCTGTCTACTCCGCAGGCGCCGCGTGGGGCGGTACGGATGGTTCCGCCTCTTGTTTTGCTGCTCGCCGTTTTTTGGATTTTTTCTCTGGACGCTTGGCGGGCAGGGTGCGGGCGATGAAGACCGTCAATATGCCACTCAGTAAGAAGATGAGGTCTGCCCAAGCCCAGTCTGTACCTGACCCTAAGGACAGAAGGAACAGATCCCCTGTGGCGGCAATGTTGGTAAAGGGGATGCCCACGAGCAGGGCTCCAAGCAAGGCCATTAGCTGGCGGACAGACTTATACTCATTCACTTGGCGTATTGCGTATCCCAGGACCGCGAACCAGGCGATGAAATAGACCCACCCCGTCCAGGCGAGGCGTGCGCCCTCAGGACCTGCATAGACTTTATCCAGGTAAAAGATCACAGCGCTCGCAATGGGGAGGCCCATAATGACACCGACATTGGCGCGGCTGAGGCGTTGATAGAACTTTGCCGTGCGCTGGCCCTCATTGCCGTGAAGGCGCCGTTCCGTCCACATCATAAGGCCCGTCGCCGTCACCACAGCGAGCGATAGCCCGAGCACAAAGTAAAAGCCCTTGAGCCAAATACCGCCAAAGGTGCCATAGTGAAGGGGCGCAATAGAGTAGGTGGTCCGTCCGCCGCGGGAAAGAGTGTTCGTCGAGCTATCTTTGATAACCTCGCCGGTCACTCCGCTTACCGTCGCAGTGTCGTACAAGGCGAGTTCCGTCTGCGCCTCATATAAAAGGTCATAGGTCGCTGCCTCATCGCCCCAATTCTCCACCAAAATAATGCGCGGCTCGATATCGGTACGCGGGTGGGTGATTGAAAAGGCGGTGTCGATAGACAGCATCTGCGCAGCAACGCCGGTTGCTTCCTCCTGAGGGCCAAGGACGGCTTCGATCAGTGCCTCTTGATCGCCCTTAAAGGCCAGCACAGCCACAATAGGCACAAGCAACGCTAATACTCCTAAGAATGCGCCGGTGAACGAAATCATGCCGTAAAAGGGAAGTAGCCAGAGGCCCAGAATTTTGAGCGTATCCTGCCATTTAAGACGGACGGAGCGCAGATATCGTAAGGAAAAGAACTCTTCGCGAATTTTCGTGTGAATGATCACGCCCGAAACAATGGATAACAAAAGCGCGATGCCGATAATGCCGACTAGTGTCCGTCCCACGATACGGCCCCCAAGGGCGGTGGGCCACATAAGGTCCGTATGAAATTGCACGAGCCAGTGCACCAGCCCGTCTCCACGCTTCGGAAGAACCGCGCCCGTTGATGTATTCCACCGGACCTCGTGGCTGTTCGTCTCCCCCTCGGCCTCGGTCACATTCATAAAGGCATAGAAATAGGGATTATGCACCGTTGGTCCGTAAACCCCTAAAAAACTGACCTCTCCGTCCGCCGCCTTTTCATCGACCCAATCTGCGACCGCAGTGTTGATCGCGACTGGCGATGACGCCACGGAGAGGCGCTTTGCAGGGTCTTCCCAGGACTCTAATTCAGCGTGGAAAAGCGCAACACAGCCAGTGAAGACAACAATGTAGATCAGTAATCCGATCGCCAACCCCGTCCAGGAGTGCAAATCGTACATTCTTAAATGACGGACACGATTCATCGGAACGAGCCTTTTATATAAGGGGTTTACTGATGAGAACAGCGATACCGCTGGCAAGGGTGATGAACAGGAGGCCACCGGTCAATCGCCACGGTTTACTATCCCAATAGCACCACAATTGAAAAACAATCCACACAATCGGGACTGACAGGGTGGTCCATAGCGCCCGCTCGTCAATTGAACCGGGTCCTTGGATGAGGATGGCGGAGCACACAAAGATGGTGGCGAGCAATGACCAAACAAGAACGCTGGTAAGGCGCGGCGCCTTCCAAGTCGCAAGGCCCAGGCCGCTTATCACGGCAAGGCCGATAAGACCGCCAACGATCATCATGCTAGGGCCTCCGATAAGAGAAGAAGGGCGGTCAGGATCGCGCCGCCAAGCGCAACGCCCGCGGCGTTCAGATGCTGCGTGGGTGCAAGGCCCGCGACAAAAAGGTTCGCAAAGCCAGCGGTACCCAGAAGGGCCAACCAAATGGTGATCCCTCGCTCCCAACCGGTACCTGATGAGAGAGCCCATAGGGCGAGAAGGGCGAGGGCCCAGGCGGCTATTCGCACGCCCATCTGCCGGCGGGATGATCCCCGTAAGAAGGCGATATCTGTACGCCTTTCGCCTGCCTGGTAAAATCCAGCGCAGGACAAATAGAGCAGGCACAAGGTGAAGGGAACAGTCAATCTGTATACCCCCATAATTGCCAA
>CALFRH010000395.1 GCA_937919225.1 uncultured Parvularcula sp. | reverse complement strand
CTAGCTTCCTCAAAGACAAAATGGGCGAGCAGCTGTTCCCCGCGACGATGTCCGTCATCGACGATCCATCCATCAAGCGCGGTTTTGGCTCCAAGCCGTTTGATGGCGAAGGGCTAAAACCTGAAGCTCTCAACGTCATCGATCAGGGCAGGCTCACCACCTGGCTAATGAATAGTGCCCAGGCCCGACAATTGGGCCTTTCGTCGAACGGACGGGCCAAGCGCGGCACTGGCGGGCCTCCTGGCGCCGGCACAACCAATTTTGACTTAGGCCCCGGCAGCCTGTCCGTTGAAGCCCTCTATAAAGATACAAATGAAGGCTTGTTGGTGACGGACATGTTCGGCCCCCAGATTAATGGAAATACCGGCGATTATTCCGTAGGCTGTTCTGGATTTTGGATCTCCGGCGGCGAAATTGGCGATGCCGTGTCGGAAATAACCATCGCGGGTAATCTCCTTGATATGTGGAAATCCCTTACAGCAGCCGACGACTTTATCCGGCGCGGGTCGACCAATGCCCCCACCTTGCGGGTGGCGGAGATGACCATTGCCGGAAACTGACGAGGCGGCCCTCCCCTCCCTCGCCGATGACCACGCCCTGCTGATCGACGCCGTTCGAGAGGCCGGCGCCGACGTCATGCGCCACTATCGCGAACGGCGGTTTGATGCGTGGGATAAGGGAGACGCAAGCCCGGTCACCGATGCCGACATCGCTGCCAATGTAATCCTCCGTAAACGCCTCACCAAGGGGCGTCGAGCGCGTTATGGATGGCTGTCCGAGGAAAGCGCTGAGGATCCGACCCGCCAAGCCGCCGACCGGGTCTGGATTGTCGATCCAATTGACGGCACCCGCGCCTTTATTGACCGCCGGGCGGAATTTACTGTTTGCGCCGCTCTTATAGAACGGGGGCAAGCCGTCGCATCGGTGATTTATAATCCCTTGACGGATGAGTTATTTGAGGCTGTCGCAGGCGGCGGTGCCCGGTGCAACGGCACACCGCTCCGCCATAGCGGCCGGTCTGACCTTTCCGGCTGCCGCATGCTGGGGGCGTCTTACATGTTCAAGCACCCAGGCTGGCCCAAGCCCTGGCCGGACATGGCCATCAGCTATCGCAACTCCACCAGCTATCGCATGGCCCTCGTCGCCGCCGGGGCGCAGGATGCGGCGCTTGCCCTCCTACCCAAAGCGGATTGGGACGTGGCGCCGGGCACTCTTCTTTTAGAAGAGGCTGGCGCGCAGGCGTCAGACCATTTAGGCGGTAATTACCAGTTCAACCAGCCAACCCCCTGGCAACCTGCCCTGGTCTGCGCTGCCCCTGACCTTCACCACCAGCTTCTAGCGCGACTTGACCATTTGCCTGCGGACCTTAAGGAACTGGCCACGTAACCTCTTACAGCGTTGGAGACACACCTATGACCGATGAACCCAAACAATTGCTGCACCTTGTCTTTGGCGGGGAACTGTCGAGCCCTGAGAAGGCAGAGTGCACCGACCTCAGCAAACTCGATATTGTTGGCATTTTCCCAAACTATAGTGAGGCTGAGGCAGCATGGCGCGGCAAGGCTCAAGCCACCGTCGATAGTGCGCATACGCGCTACTTCATTGTTCACCTGCACCGGTTCCTAGACCCAGACGGGGATGGGCTTTTAGGGTAGCGTGGCACAAAACGCGGAAACCGGTTTCTGCCTTTCGCGACGCGCCATGGCTTGCCGACTGCGCAAGCTCAAAATGGAGCACCATGCGAGGACCGGCCACTGAGAACTATTGAAACTATCGCTATAGTTCCGCTCACCCCCTTATATTATAGGGTTCCGGGCGTTACAGCCTACAAAGATTAGGGCTCAAATCGGTCCTTCGAGGATATCTTCAACCAATCCAGCACAAACCATCGGACTTGTGAAAAACCCTTATCATTCATTTTTTATGGAGAGGCGCACGCCCAGAAGCGAAGAATGGTGCTGCCGGAGAGAATTGAACTCTCGACCTCTCCCTTACCAAGGGAGTGCTCTACCTCTGAGCTACGGCAGCGTCCGAGACACGAGCCCTTATTTTAAGCGCTATAGGGGGTCAAGGCAGGATTTGCCTCAAGAGGCAATCAATGAGCATTTACACACCCTCTTGATGACAAACCCCGCCTCTTCAAAAGAAAAGGCGGGGCCGCGGCAAGCCGTGTCAGGAAATCAAGAGACCTTTAAGGAATAAGCGCATCGCTTTCAGGCACCGGATTTTGCAGATAGTACCCATTGTCCTTGGCGGCATTGAGGTAATCGATCACCGCCCCACACTTCTGGAACGGACCAGGTTCTGAATTGTCCGCCGGTAGTCCGACAGGCTGCGCTAGGTCCTGCTTCATCCATCGGACATACTCACACCAGATGGGTGTGACATCATCAAAGAAGCGACGAGCCCCAAAGATATGTTGGGCAGGATGACGCTGAATGGTGCCAAAGTCAGACAAACCCATCCATCCCGCATCCACAGCTGCATCATGGACCGCAGCCTGAATGATCGCCATCTCAACACTGCGATGCATATTCAGGTGAAACGCGTCGATTTGGGGGTATTGTTGTCTCTTACCCGTCCAGTGCTTTCCAACGTTCGTGTGGTTCCCACCCTCATAGGACCCAACCTGCATGCCATAATATTCTGCGTGGTCAGCCAGTGCCTTAAAGACCCCACGGGTGCGTTCAATGCCATATTTCGTTGGATCCGCACTATCCAGGTACCGCTTCATTAGTTCCTTGCGCAGCCCTGGCCACTGGGCCTCATCCCCTGCCCGTTCAAGAAAATCACTCGGCGCAATTCCCCCCAAGGTGGATTTACCTGACGAACTCCGAGCAGCCAGGTCGAAGTACGTGGTCCCTTGCACCTCAAACCAATCCCCAGGCCGGGCGGGCTCATCAGCGAACTCATCGCGGAATTTCTCTGGGTTCGCATTATATTCCTGCCAGAACATCTGATAGCCCGTGATAAGACCGTGCAAGCTCATATTGTAAAACCCGCTCGCGGTATCAGGCTTCCAGCCTTTTGGGGGTTTGTACGCCGATACGGACTCAGTGTGCACAGGGAACACACCGCGCCACTCAATCGCTGGATACATTTTCCGTAGGCGGGCAATTGACTTGGTGATGAGATAACCTTGTTCAACCATCTGGGGGTGCTGGTTCCCAGCAAGATGCTGGCCCATCGCGGCAGCCCGGGCCTCGCCCTTTCGCTTCATGTAGCCAAGCTGGCGGTTAAAGGGCCAGGCATAGTTCCATGTTTCGTTACTCACCTCGACCAGGATTTGATTATTCACAATGTACTGACGGTTCGCCATCATCTCGGCGCCAAACTGGTCAACATGCTGCATCTCGTAATCGTTCAAGATGCCCAGTTTTTTATCCATGTCGATGGTCGGGTCGGCCATAAACGTCTCGAACCATTCGCCGATAACCGCTGGATCAAAATCGTCCCGGTTCTCGGTAAACAGGTGCGGGAAATTATGGTGGTAGACCGCCCCAATCTCCCAGGAGGCCCGAAGGCGTGCCTCTACCGGCGCCCACCACTTAGCCCGCCCCGTCCCCTTTTGCACATCACGGCGACCCACATTACGTTTATTGGTGATGGCAGGCCCACCGCCGCCCCACGTATGATAGCCCATTGGGGCAAACTCGTCATACCGAATGATGGCTGAATCGGGATTGGTGGCAGCACTCTGCGACATCATCCGCAACTGGTCATATCCCACCATCGCCTCTCGCCACAATTGGCGGGTAATCAAACCGTTCTTTTTATTGTCTTTATCAACTAGTGGGCGCCCATTATGATCGGTTAGCTGAACGATTTCGGGAGCGCTCGATTGCGGGACCCATTGGTCTTGAGCAATGACGAAGTTACACGCCTTGCCTTTTTCACACGTAAATGTCTGCGTCCCGTCACCATTGTCGGTGACCTTGAGTGGGGTGAAAGCGAAGGAGAACCCCTCAGGCATCCGCGCCAACCACTGACCGGCAGCATCGCGGGCCTCCAGTCCTTTTCTTTGCGTGTCGGGCCACCAAAGCCCAAAATGCATGTAAGACTTACCAGGATCGTAGAAGGAGCCCGGATCGGACGGCAGACCATTTTCTCCCAACGGGATATCGCGTATGTCATCTAAAACGCGCGACTGCCAACGCTTTATGTAACGCGCGGGGGCGGAGGTCTTGACAAGATCGCCCCAAAAAGACGCCTCATCGTACCGAGCCGACGATGATGTCCCCGCCTGAACAATCACGCGGCTGTAGCGACTGATAGGGGTCGCCTCACCATGAACGGGGTAGTCGCCATCTTTGACACCTCCCCCGGTTTGAGAGCCGTCGTCGCCGCCCGTTGTGGGGGTACCTTGATCACCACTGCCAGTATCATCACCAACTGGAGAGGCCGGGTCAGAGTCACCGACAGAGCCGGTACCGCCTCCGCCGCCAGGAGCAGTGGCCCCTCCCCCTACGGAACTTCCGGTATCACCGCCTGGTGTGGGTGTGTCACGATCATCTCGAACCGGGGTGCCTGTTGCGCCGCCGGTGCCAGGGGTAACAGGCTTATCCGTTCCGCCGGAGCCGGGCCAAACCGTGCGGCCTCCGGTCTGATCGCCCGTTCCTGAACTGCCGCTATTGCCGCCACCGCGGCCACGGTCCGTTGTGTTGCCGCTACCTTTGGTAGCATCAGAGCCGTGGGCAGACGTGCATGCCCCGGGCGCCGCATTGGAAACTGGGCAAAAGGTGACCATCCCAACATCCGCAGACAGAGCACCTTCACCGTCACGTATACGGATCTTATCAAATGCTCTATTGAAAGGCTGCGTGACCGTACGGCCCGGCACACGCAGACCTACGCGGCGCGATTCTACGACACGCCCCCCGCGTATGGCCTCCATGCGATAAATCGCAATTCGGCCGCTAGGATCCACAACATTTGAGAATTCGACAGTAACAGATCGCGCTTTTCCATCGGGCACAGCGAGGTCAACATATCCCCCGGGTGGGATCGTGACATCAAGATCAGTTGTCGTTGAGGCTGCCGACAGCGTCGACAGAGAACAGTAGGTGAGAAAACCGAAGGCAAGTGCTTTACGAAACGACGGCTCGAAACTCATACCACACCTCGTTTGAGCACGCGACGTGATGCACTCGCCCACCCATTACTACTAACCAACTCACTGGCGCAGAGATATCAATGAAACACTAGCCACCATTTAGGCGGCTCCATCAAGTTCGTCTAAAATTCGATTTATTTTTGAATAACAATTCGATGATCGACCTCACGCGATCGCCATCGTTCGAATTACGCCGAAAATGCGGCAACTTATCAGCGGCCTAGAGACCACTGTTTATTGCTTCATTTCACCTTTCCCCAGCCCCATAGCCTTACTTTAGGCCAACATCTTATCGATATCTAAAACCAGAATTGCCGTCGCGCCAAGCGCTTTTAAATCGGCCAACTGCTCCCACAAAACTTCTTCGTTGCAAACCGCATGGATCGCCACCTTCGATGAATCCCCCGCTAAATCGAGAACGGTTGGCGCTTCCGCCCCCGGCAACACCTCACCAATAGCATCGATGGCAGCTCGCGGCGCGTTCATCATAACATATTTAGCGTTTTGCGAGCGCATGACCCCACGGATGCGGCCCAATAGCGCTTCGAGGATCGTCATTTTGGCCTCAGGTAATGCCTCGGCCCCAATGAGTAGCGCTTCAGATTCAAATATTGTCTCAGCGACTTTAAGCCCATTCGCCTCGAGCGTCGCGCCGGTCGAAACGATGTCGCAGATGGCTTCGGCAACACCCAATCGGGGCGCCAGCTCATGAGCACCGTTCATATTGACAGTTTTGGCGTTTTTCACCTGAGCTTTGCTGAGCCAATCCTGGGTAAGCTGCGCATAGGATGTCGCAACCCGGAAACCGTTTAGAGAGGCGGCACCGTCATAGGCCATCTCCTTAGGCACGGCGATGCAGAGGCGGCATTTGGAAAAGCCTAAAGCCTGCACCGTTTTCGCCGGAAAGGTACCCCCCGCCGCCAGACGGACTTCTTCAAAGACATTGCCGCCCACAATACCAACATCACTCGCCCCGCCCGCCACAAGGGCAGGAATATCGTCATCCCGTACGAGCAAAAGGTCGATCGGCAAGCCCTCCACCCGCGCGTACAGCCGCGTTCGGCTTTGGCTTACCTTTAGCCCGCACTGGCGCAACAGCTCGAATGTATCGTCTGCTAGGCGCCCTTTTTTCTGCACCGCGAGGCGCAGACGGTCAGGATCGCCGCCAGATGATGGGAGAGAAGAGGTCGTTGAATTCATTGGGGCCCCTTAGCGCCCCTGGCGACGGGCGCAAGGGTTTGGGTAGGCAAGGTCGGTATCGCTGGTACCAACAGGCAATACTAAGTACATATTATTCAGCCAGAGACTGAAGGGTCGGAACTTCCGCAATGCGCTTTCGAGTTTTGTGCTTTCTTGGACTTCACGCCGGAGTATGGATTGGAAGTCACCAAACGAAATCGAGACGTTGCCAGCACTGCGGCAAGGTTCAGACGCGCTTTTCGAACTGGGACGACGACTGAAGGGTCCTATCCATGCCAAATCGCTTTGTGTTGCTCTGCGCCCTCCCACTTCTTTGCGCCCTTCCAGGCTGCAGCGATAGTGTTTTTGTTGTCCCGCTGGGAGCCAACGGGGATACCGAGCTCGCAGCTGAAACGGTGACGGCGGCCCCCTCCCCCACCGAAGCCACTGCCACCCTTGGAGGGTGGGGTATTGAGCTTGATGATCGGAACATGGCCGTGGCGCCCGGGGAGGATTTTTTCCGCCATGTGAATGGCCAATGGCTAGACCGTTTTGAAATTCCGGCGGAATTCTCCAACTACGGCTCTTTCACCGTGTTGTTCGAACGATCAGAAGAACGGGTTCGGATCATTATTGAGCAGGCCGCAGCAGGGAACGCCCCCGAAGGCTCTATCCCCCAAAAGATTGGTGATTTCTTCGCAAGCTTCGTTGACGAACAGACCATTGAGGCAGCCGGGCTTAACCCTATATCAGACCAACTGACGGCCTATGACCAGCTCGCCACCCACGCCGATGTGGCGCTCGCGATGGCGGAGGTGACTTACGATTCCAAAAGTCCAGTGGGTCTCTACGTCGATGTCGACAACAAAAACCCCGATCAGTATCGCGTTTACCTCACCCAATCGGGCCTTGGCATGCCGAACCGGGACTTTTACTTAACCCCTGAGTTTGCCGACAAACGCGCCGCTTACAAACAATTTCTTGAAGCTATGCTCCTGCAAGCGGATCCTGGCGCCGACCCCACTCAAGCAGCCGCAGTCTACGCCCTTGAAGAGGCGATAGCCCAGATTCACTGGGACCCTGCCAAACGACGGAACGCAGATCTCACTTATAATCTTTACACGTTAGAACAGCTGAAAGGCTACGCACCTGAACTACCGTGGCAAGAAATGTTCAACATGATGGGATTGAGCGCCCAGACAGATTTCGTCGTGCGAGAAAATGACGCGATCCAAGCGTCTGCGCGGATCTTCGCCGATACACCCGTCGCTGTTTGGCGCGACTATTTGAAGATTCACGCACTCGCCGCCAACGCATCCGTCCTCCCTTCGGCCGTTGATGAAATAGCCTTCACATTTTACGGCAAAGCGCTATCCGGCACATTGAAACAACGAGTACGGTGGAAACAGGGCGTCGCCGCTGTCAACTCTGCCATGGGGGAAGCCGTCGGGCAGCTCTATGTAGAGCGATACTTCCCAGCCTCCTCCAAGGCAAAAATGGAAGAATTGGTCGAAAACCTCAAAGCTGCCTTTGCCCTTAGGCTAGCCGCCCTCGATTGGATGGAGCCGGAAACCAAAGCAGAAGCAAGAGCCAAGCTGGCCGCCTTTAAAACAAAGATCGGTTATCCTGATAAGTGGACGGACTATTCTTCTCTTAAGATCAATCCAGGTGACGCGTTCGGCAATCGTCAGCGGGCCCTGCTGTTCGCTTACGAACAAATGATCAGCAAACTCGGCGGACCCATTGACAAAAACGAATGGTTTATGACGCCGCAAACGGTGAATGCGTATTACTCCCGCAACCGTAACGAAATTGTCTTTCCGGCCGCTATTCTAGAAGCACCTTTTTTTGACCCCAACGCGGACCCAGCGGTCAATTATGGCGCGATTGGCGCCGTCATTGGCCATGAAATCGGCCATGGGTTTGACGATCAGGGCCGCAAAGCCGACGGACGGGGCATGCAACGCGATTGGTGGACCAGAAAAGATGCGGAGCGCTTTGACGCTCTAGCCGGAAAGCTCGGCGAGCAATATGCGCAATATTCTCCGGTGGACGGGCTATTTCTTAACCCTAAGCTCACCATGGGAGAAAATATCGGTGATCTCGGCGGGCTCACCATGGCCCATGACGCTTATAAATTGTCCTTGGGCGGCAAAGAGGCGCCAATTCTTGACGGGCTGACGGGGGATCAACGGTTCTTCATGGCCTGGGCGCAGATTTGGAAGCGAAAATATCGCGAAGACGAACTCAAACGTCGAATTGTCACCGGGCCCCACTCCCCGTCGGAGTTTCGCACCAATGGCGTCGTTCGCAATATGGATGCGTGGTATGACGCCTTTGGTGTCACCGAGCGGGACGCTCTCTACCTCCCTCCCGAGGAGCGGGTAAGAATTTGGTAACGATATCGCCTATCGTTCCCTAACCTATTGCGTACAAAGCGACTTAATCCTCGAAACGTCTTTTCACTCTTTTGCGGCATATCCTCTCATCGTGAGGAGAGGGATTTGAGCACTTTAAACAGTGGCAAGCCCCTAGAGGAGAAGGATAATCGAGGCTGTGGGCATGGGTTCGGCGTTCATACCAACGGGCGATCGCGACCTGTACCAGCGCACGGTACGCGAAATCCGATTTATTGCGCCCCTCCTATGCACCATGCTTATCGGTGTCGCCATTATCAGCGCGGTGATGGCTTTAAAGCGCGACGTCGTCATTGTCCTACCCGTTTGTGCGGGCATCATTGCTGTGACCCTCTACCGCTATCGGAATATCCGCCGCCTAAGTCGCCGCACCATCACCAATGTTGAGGCGGAACGGTACTGCCGCTCCCTCACCATGGCCTCGACAATGATGGCGATCGTGCTCAGCAGCGTTTTTGTCGTGCTGATGGCTCATGCCACATGGTCTGACATCACCATCATCCTCAATCTCGTTATCGTGGTTGCGACGGTGGGCACGCTGTCAATGTACTGCTTTCCCGCAGTCGCGCGGGTAAATGCCGCGATAATCCTTACACCGCCCACGCTGTTTCTGATACAATCGCAAGAAACCGGCAGCCAGTACCTCGCCGCCGTTCTGATATTGTTTAGCGGTTTACTCCATCTTATGCAGACGGGCGTTCGTTTCTTAATCAATACCCACTATGATCGCAGCCTGTCTGAAAGCAAGCGCGCTGAACAGCGGGAAACCGCCCTGCAGGACTTGCTAGAGCTTTCTCAACGATATTACGTCGAAGTTGACCAACTGGGGCAGATCACGACAGTCTCCAACAGCTTGTGCCAACGCATTGGTTACTCTGTACAAGACTTAATTGGCCAGCACGCCACAGTTTTGCTGAATACTGACCACCCTGTGACTCAGTCAGGACTAGCCACAATTGCCACTGCTTTAAGAAGCGGCAAACCTATTGTCGACGTCGAGACAAGAGCCACCGGCGCCGATGGTGAAACCTTGGTGACATTGGTCTCCGGCATGCCGGTACGGGACTATACGGGTGAAATCACGCGATATTGCGCATGGGTTACCGACGTGACGAAAGAGCGTGAGAAGGAACGTGCCCTGATTGAAAGTGAGGCGCGGTTCCGAGACTTTGCGAGCCTCGCAGCGGAATGTCTATGGGAGACCGACGCGCAGTTCCGCTTCACCATGGTTCAAGGCGACGCCCATCCTTTCGGCGAAAACACCGCTGATCACCTTATCGGGACAAAACCAACCGAGGCGGAGATAGGCCGAACAACTGAAGAGCAAGATGACATCACGACAGCTCTCAAAACAGCCTTCCATAAAAGAGAAGGGTTTACAGACATCGTCATGCATAGCGCAGAAGGGCGGGTCTTCAGGAGCGCTGGGGTGCCGATGTTCTCAGCCGACGGCCGCTTCGCCGGGTTTAGGGGCTACAGTAAGGACATCACCGCCCGATATGCAGCCGAGCAAGCCGCGCAGGAAGCCAATGATGCGCTGGCGGACACCAACCGGCACCTAGAGGCACGGGTTGCCGAGCGCTCAGCAGCGCTCCTTGAATATACGGATCTGTTGCAGGGCGTTCTGGCAACCATGGGGGAAGGCCTGGTGGTGACGGACGCCGCAGGCGCAATTATTCTCTTGAACAATAAAGCTCCGACTCTCCTCCCCCCCGCATCTGAGGGCTGGGCCAAGGGTACTGACTTTCACCAGCAGTATAGTGCCGGGTGCGGCAACTGTCCCCCTGACACCAGGGTGTTGCTGGCCGAAGGGCAAGCGACCATCAAAACACGGGACCGTGAGACAACAAACGGCCTTTGGGTTCGGGAAGTATATACACCGCGTGCGGAAGGTGGTTATGTCATTACCCTTATCGATCGCACTCAAGATGTGCTGCGTCAGGAGCACCTTGAGAGCTTATCGGAAGACCTGCGCCTAGCCAAAGATCAAGCGGAGGCAGCCAGCCTCGCCAAGTCCCAGTTCTTGGCCAATATGAGCCATGAAATCAGAACACCCATGAATGGCGTGCTGGGTCTCGCTGACGCGCTGATGGACACGCCCTTAAGTTCGGCTCAACGCGAACTGGCCGAGGTGATCCACCGATCCGGCGAGGGGCTCATCAACATCATCAATGACATTCTGGACTTCTCAAAGCTTGAGGCTGGCAAACTGGTGCTCGCCCGGGAGCCGTTCTGCCTTCAAACGGTCGTTGAAGATGTGATTCGCCTGATGACACCGGCGGCTAGCCGAAAGTCACTGAAACTCTCCTTCAACATTGGCGCCGATGAGATGCCCCCCATCCTCGGTGATAGCGGGCGCTGCCGCCAGATTATCACAAACCTGGTGGGGAACGCGATCAAGTTTACGGACGAAGGCTATGTGGAAGTGACCGGCACAGCCTATATTGAGAAAGATCGCGTCCATATGACTGTTAGTGTACAGGATACTGGGTGCGGCATTCCCGCCGACAAGCTAGAACAGATTTTCGATAAGTTCGAACAGGTGGATAGCTCAACGGCCCGCCGCTTCGAAGGTACCGGTCTCGGCCTCGCTATCGCGCAGGAGCTTGCCCACCTTATGGGGGGGCGGGTTTACGCCGATAGTACGGTTGGCGAAGGATCATGCTTCCACCTAGATGTCGTGTTTGATCGGGCTGAAGATGAGGTGGTTGTCATTGACGCTCCGGCAACCCCATCTCCCCCCGATTCCATCGAAGCTATTGTCGCAGGACAAGGTACTGACCTACGCCAGACTCCAAACGCACCCATCAGCACACCAACACTTATTGACAGCGAGCGTCCACTACACATCCTTGTCGCTGAAGATAATCAGGTGAATCAGTTTGTGGTCCGCGCTCTTTTGTCAGGTACGGAGTATGAAGTCAGCTTCGCGAACAATGGCGAACAGGCCGTTGAGCAAGCAACGGCCAACCCGCCGGATGTCATTCTCATGGATGTCTCCATGCCGGTGATGGATGGCTACGCCGCAACCGAAGCCCTACGCGCCGCGGGGTGCAGCCTGCCAATTATTGGAGTGACCGCCCACGCTATGGCCGAAGATGAGGCCCGGTGCATCGCCGCGGGGATGGACGGGTTTTTGCCTAAACCCATCTCCCGCGATCGTCTCCTTGATGCCCTGCGCGAATGCAATCGCCAGAAGCCAGATGACCTGACCCTTCACGCCTCTGCTTGACGGTCACGTCCCCGCCCCCCAAAAGCGCGCGAAATCACCGCACCGCAGAGCGTGCCGTTACCGCAAAAAGGGGACAAGGATGATTGACCTGCAGTCAGGGCAGAGCCCCGCTACGCTTGCCGACCAGCTGGGGGATCGTCTCGCCGCCTTACGTCTTGATATCAAGACAGATCCGCTAAGCAACCCCGTACGGGAATTGTCCCATGAGCTGTCCCGCGCACTCGAAGGGGGGGGCCTCACCCTTTCTGACATCAAAGGGCTGGTGGACTATCTCGATATGGAGGCCTTTGGGCGGCGTGCGGAGCATGTTACCGCCTACCTCACCCAAGGTGGGTACAAAGATATTGAAACACTGGTCGCTGCCCAATCCGCTGACCTTCCGGACATTGAGACATTTCACGCCCATTGGGCCGCGCGTCGCGAAACCATTATCTTCACCGGCCATCCAACCTTCATCCTGTCTCAAGCCGCTCGCATCGCCCTCGCGGCCCAAGCCCAGGCTAATGCGGTCCCGGCGCAGTCTGCAGGATTGCCCGATGCGCCCATCACTTTGGCGCTAGAACACAGCCAAGCGGAAAAGGCGCTAAGCTGCGCGGCAGATGCTGTCTTTGAACTGAACAAAGCTATTCTAAAAGAAGCCCAGCGCCGGTTCCCTGATGACTGGCAAAAGGTTCGTCCGAACCCAATCGGCCTTGGGACCTGGGTCGGATACGACATGGATGGGCGAACCGATATTGGTTGGCCTGCGGTCATTCTACACAGACTTCATGAAAAGAAAGTCCGCCTCAGTCTCTATGGTAACCGGTTATCTGCTGTCGGCGGCGCCGTTGCGGCGATAACGGACCGGCTCAAGGTTGCGCGCGACCTGTTGGACGCGCACATTACAGCGTTCTCTCAAAATCTGGACGATCCGCAAACCCTGGCTGCCGCTGCAAACCGACTAACAGGGGAAAGCGGCCACCTTACCTCTCTGGAACCAATTCTCGATGAGTTGGAGACCATTGCCGCCGAGGCTGACGACGAGACATCGCTGTCGATCAGAGCGATCTGTGCTGAAATG
The DNA here is from genome assembly GCA_937919225.1 of uncultured Parvularcula sp. GTDB lineage: Bacteria > Pseudomonadota > Alphaproteobacteria > Caulobacterales > Parvularculaceae > Parvularcula. The sequence continues at coordinate 2,934 of CALFRH010000395.1, read as the reverse complement.
CGTACGTTCGGCCTCGGGATGGGAGAGATACACTTTCGCCTGAACGCCGCCCAAATCCGTCATACAGCCAGGAACCTCCTTGGCGTATCGTCCGATGACGATCTGTTTGGCCGTGGTGCCCTCGAAGAAATTTCATCCCTCATCGCGGACGCGAAGCCTCTGCGGGTGAACTTCGCCTCCTTAGCGACGGAGCGGGCCAGCTCAGCCCGTCTGTTCATCGCGATGGCGCAGATCCTAAAGCATATCGATGCAGACAGCCCTATTCGCCTTTTGATCGCAGAATGCGAGAACCCAGTCACGGTCCTTGCGGCGATCTACCAAGCAAAGCTCTTCGGCGTCGACCACAAGGTGGATGTGTGCCCCCTCTTTGAAACCGCCCTCAGCCTTGATCGAGGGCGGCGCATCCTCGATGTTTTATTCCGTCAACCGGCCTATCGCGCGCACGTAGAAAGGCGAGGGTGCATTGCCATCGAAACCGGTTTCTCCGATGCCGGACGGTTTATGGGGCAGATCCCAGCTTGCCTCGCCATTGAGCGGCTTCAGGGACAACTGGCCGATGAGATGGAACGCCATGGCCTGGGACATCTGGACGCCATTATCTACGATACCCATGGTGAAAGCATGGGCCGCGGCGGGCACCCGGGCGGTGTTGTTGACCGATGCCTTTATGCTCTCTCCCCTTGGGCGCGGCACCAGTTTGCCAAACGGAACATCCATCTGCGCCATGAGCAGAGTTTCCAAGGGGGAGATGGATATCTTTGGTTCACCAATGAAACGTTGGCGGAAAAAACCCTCATCGGCATTCTAACGGCGGGTGAGGAAGCAGCACGCCTCGCCACTGTCGAGGACCCTTTCTACCGCGAGACGAGCGCTAGCCTTGATTTTTATAATGCGGTGAAACGGCGGCAAGAGGCCTTGTTCCGCGACCCAGCCTATAATATCGCCCTTGGGGCGATGGGGTTGTCCCTCCTCCCCACCACCGGATCGCGGAAGTCTCGCCGCCAATTTGATCGGCAAGCGGACGAAGAAACAAGCCTGCGCCGCATCCGCGCCATTCCCCACAATGGCATTTTGCAGCAGATGGGGTTCCTGGCGAATATTCTTGGCGGTGTCGGCAGCGCCCTGGCGGTAGAGCCCGAAGCGTTCGAACGCCTACGGCGCCAATCAGACCGGTTTGATCGGCTAATGCGTCTTGTGGACCGGGCTCGCATGGGCTCGGATATGAAGACGTTCATCGCCTACATGAAACTCTATGATGGCTCGTTCTGGGCAACCCGCCCCATCTCAGGTGAGGAACCAGGGATCGAACGTGCCTGCGCGACCTTGGCGGCGACCCTGTCCGAGGACGGACGGTATTTTTCTGGCCTCCAACTGGCAGCACGGTTGCGGTCAGACTCCCTCGCGCTATCCCAGGCTCTCAATGAGATGGGTCTCGATCAAGGAGGCACGTCGGGCCACACGGACCCGCAGCTCGACCTGCTCCATGTGGTTCGCCTCGCACTCATCCAACGATTGTTCCTGATGGCCGCAGATCTGCCCACCTTTACCCCAGGCGGGTCGTTCTCTCGCGAGGCGGTGATGCGGTCGGTATTCGCCCTCGATATTGATGGGGCCGCAACCGCCTTAAGAGATGCGTTTGGTGAAGATGACCCAGAGCTACTGGCACTATCCCTTGATGAGCCAGCCGATTATCCCGGCGCCGAAACCAGGACGACCAGCGGCTTGAGCGACCATGTCATGTCAGACCTCGCCACCCTTTCCCGCCTTGTTCACCGCGTCCGCGTCGGGCTCGCCAACCATTTCGGGGCGGTGGGTTAGCGCGCTTGAAGCACCATATGACATCACAGAAACTCGGCCCGCGCGCTAAACACGAAAAACAGCGACAGCATCTGCGGGGTTCAGTCAGACGGGCTGATGCTGTGGCGACCACGCTCCTAACCGAACATTCACGGTCCGGGCGCTAGGGCACCGTTGCGGGAACGCGATGATGCCCGGTAACTAGCCGGAACGTGTAATGGGAACGAAGGGAACCCAAAATGATTTCAACACTCGCCTCGATGGTTCTGGCCGCGACCATGACCATGAGTTCAAACGCCACGGACGGCTCACCAACCGATGTCATTGGGGATTGGATGACGCCCGCGGGCGACAGCATTGTCACGATCTATGACTGCGGCGACGGCACACCGTGCGGCCGGCTCAGCTGGATTGATACGGAGACTGTCCCCACAACGGTGGACGAATATAACCAGGATCCTGAGAAAAAGGGTCGCCCCCTTGTTGGGATCGTGATGCTGGAGAGCTTTGAGAAACACCGGTCCGGCTGGCGTCGGGGAACCATCTATAACCCCCGTGATGGCAAGACATACCGCTCCAAGATTGCGCGGCAGGCTGGTGGCATTCTAGAAGTTAAGGGATGTGTTGGCCCGTTCTGCCAGACCCAAAATTGGATCGAAACCGAGCAAAAACCGATGGACGCAGCTCTGGAGGACACGGCCACAGAGACAGAAGAGCAATAGCGCTTTGATTTATTTCCCCCTTGCTCTTTAGATTAGAAGAGCAAGGGCCATTTAAGAACAAAACAAACAAAATAATTGTCTACCGCTCATTTAGGGCGCACGGCAGGGCCTTGGGGGGAAATATAAAATAATTGGCCCTAAAAATGGGGCAGCGTGACGTGGGCAAGATGATGACCGATAACGATATGGAGACCGAGCAGAAAAGCGGGTTTTTCCAGAAGATCCCAGGCTCCTATTTGGCAGCGCTCATTATCTCAGGCGCGGTGGTTTTGTATTTTGGGATCGGCACCCTCACCGCAAACGGCAAGATTGGCGCCGCCTCTAACAGCGTTACCGACCAGCGTCCCCCCTTTACGGTTCTCGCCCAAGCTGTTGCGCCGGCCCCAAAGGCTATCGAAGTATCCTTTAGTGGCCG
>CALFRH010000394.1 GCA_937919225.1 uncultured Parvularcula sp. | reverse complement strand
AGCTTGGCAGCTCATGCTCAAAAAGCAGGGGCGTCCGCCTTTGTCTGCTATCTTCATCGACCACATGGGGCAGGTGGAGGCTGGCGTTAAGTCCAGTGCTCCGTACTCGCGGATGAGCACGGCCAGTTCAAAGCTGTTGGCGATGGCGAAGCGTCTGCGGGACCTCGCCACCATCGTAGTTGTTCAGGTCAACAGGAAAGGGCGTCAGGAAAACCGGCGCCCGATGGCTCATGACCTGCGAGACTCTGGTCGAATTGAGGAAGCCGCGAACGCAATCCTGCTTGTGCATCGCCTCGAATGGTAACTCGAGCAGCAGCTTAAAGACAGTGATCCTGAGAACGAAGTAGCTGTGCGTCGCAAGCTGGAAGCCTGTCAGGGCAATATGGACATTGTCATCGGCAAAAACCGCGTGTCTGGGACCGGCGTCGTGATCCTCGCCCACATGATCCAATACAATCAAATCGCTCCGGGGAGCAAATGATGAAGTCTATGTCCTGGCATAAGCACTATCACGAGCGCGCCCTGAACGGGATGAAGAATCTGCCCGTCGATTTGAGGGGCGTCTACTACACGCTCCTAGATCTCATGTACGAGCATATGTGCCCGCTAGCAGAGTCAGATCAGATGATGGCCGCGCGGATGTGCTGCTCAGTTCGGAAGTGGAAATCCTACAGAGATCAACTCGTTTCTTTGGGCAAAATTGGCTTCACCGATGACGGCAAATTGACCAATGATCGGTTCGAATATGAGCTGAAAATGCTCCGAAAACGCTCTGAAAATAAATCGAAAGCAGGGCGAGCGTCTGCTGAAAGCCGGAAAAAATCAAAAGAAAACAGCGAAACCGTCCAACAGCTGTTGGAACAGAAACCTAACAGAGTACTAGAGTGCCAGAGTACTAGAGATATAGAAGATGCTAACGCAGCTTTTGTCGAAACGGAAAAACCGTTGCAACTCGTACCAGAAGAAATCACGCCAGTTGATGAGGCGGTTCAGTATTTCATCAAGGCAGCTGAACGACTGAAGGCTGAGAACGGCGGCGAGAAGGTTTGGCCTGTTCCCCGATAGCCCTTGCGCGCATCTCGGCGAAAGAAGGTTGCTGCTCGGATGATCTGCGCCCGCCCCAGTCAACCGTGAGCACTCGAAGGAAGACTGGGAACGTTGGTGCAAGCGCTGGGCTTGGCTGGGTGAATGGGGCTGTCCTGACAGTCCACCGCCAGACCAAGAGGGCTGTCAGGCGCCTAAATCGCTGATCGAGTGGGCCATCAAAACGAAGGCAGTCGCATGATCCGCTCCGTTGCAGATATGGCCGATGAGCTGTTCGAACCAGATGGTTATGAGCACGGCTTGATATGCGATAGCTCGCTGGAGAACCTGCGGGAGCGCATGAGGTTTTTCCGGCAGCATTGCGAAAGCCCGATCGAATATGCGTTCGGGGTCGCATTCTCCGATCACGAGCGAGTTGAAACGTTCGAACCTGACAAAGCTCCGAAGGACTTTGATGACCGCACGGTTGTGCTGATCCCCCAGTTGGTAACCCTTTGCTATCGTTTGGACTTCGCCGTCCTGTTTTGGGTGGATGGGCGTATCCACAAATGGGCCATCGAATGCGACGGCAAGGAGTGGCACACATCTGAACAGCAGATCGCTCGAGACAAGCGGCGGGATATGGATTTGCTCGCGGATGGCTGGCGGGTGCTGCGCTATGCGGGGTATCTCCTGCACTACGGCGCGGGCGGCATGGCGGATCGCGTCCATGTGGAGATCGATGCGTTTCGCAGCGGTCAGGACGAATCCAGCATCGAAAGGTATCTGGATCCCAAACAGTGGGAAGAGGTCGGCGAGGTCGAAGCGGCTCGCTGGTATCGTGAGACTAGGCCGCTTTGTTACCAAAGGGGCGACAAATGAACCGCTCGCAATCAGAGCGCTATCTTCTGCTCAGGCAGCGCAAGCGCCTAGCGAATGAATGCATCGCAGAGGGTTTGAACCTGACTGTGTTTGCCGAGCGTGCTGGAATTTCTGTCGCTGGTGCGCAGTACTACCTCCAACGAAATGCGCCGGATCTGCACCGAGCGTTGAAAGACGGACGCTGGCGAAATCATTTGAGCCCGTTGAAGGTCTTGCACCGATTGCGCGTGATTTGCTCAACCCGAACGCAGGCAGAGGCAGCGAGAAAACTCGGCATGACGAAAGAGGGCGTTCACTACTTTCTGAAGCGCTACTGCGATGAAGGCAGCCCCAGCGAAACACTCGAAGAATACGAGTTCACCTACGGCACCCCGCTCCTCGACCAAAACACACCAAGGAGGGTGGCGTGATGAAAGCATCTACTGAATTTTTAATTGGAATCATAACGGCTTTGATCTGGGAGCGTGAAGGCAAGACGTTTGAGTATCGCGCAAATCATCCAGAAGGTTTGTCGCTAGACATCCGCGATGACAGAGACGCCAATTGCATCCGGCTGACGCTTACTCAGGACGCGGACGCAGCATGACCTACAACCCCTGGAACCACGAGTACAAGACCGGACCTGAGAAGGCAGCACACTACGCTGCGTACTGGATACCGCTGTTCGCTTTGATCGGTATCACGCTGTGGACGCTGGGAGGTGGCGCTTATCTCGGCGACATCTTCGGATTCCTCGCAATGCTGATCGCTGTTGGCGTGCTGATGATCTTCATTGCCGGGGCGCTGCTTGCGGTTGGGCTGGTGATTGCGAGGGCGATGCGATGAGAGAGCTGGAACGATTGGCGCGGGCTGCATACGAGGGAGCATTTAACCAGAACGCCCCTGAACCGGTCTGGGATCGCTTGGATGACGTCACGCAGAATACTTGGATTTTCCATGCGCGTTGCATCCTCAAAGCCCTAGCAGAGCCAAGCGACGCAATGCTCAAGGTTGGAGCTGAAGCAGCTTGGCACAAGGGCCTTAGTCCAGCCTTCAGCGCCATGATCAACCACATACTGGAGGGCGAAGCTGATGAGTGACACCCAACGTGCTTTTGTCGTAAAGGCCAATGATACGCACATTTTCTACGCTTTTCGCTGTGTCCCCCAGAGGGAAGCAGAGGCCGCCGAGACCCTGAGGCTCATAGGGGCCAAGGCTTTCGTGCCAATGCGTGAAGTGATCAAACGCAAGAGCCGCAAGCGCACGGGTGTGCGGTCTGCTCTGGCTGTGATGACAGGTTATGTCCTGGTTGGCTTCAGAAGGGGCGAGGGGAAACCGTCAGAGGATCCAGCGATACAGGATCAGGTTTACGCCGTGATGCAGAGTCCGCTTGTCTCGCAGCCTGTGGGGCTGTCTGAGTGGGTGTCGCAGATCTCAAGCAAGGAGGTGCTGCATTTCCTTGAAATCAACAACGGCGTCTATGCTGACAAGGAGGAATTCGAGGGCATGCGCGAGACCTACGAGTACGCTCAAGGCGATAGCGTGGTGATCGTTGATAGCACTTTTGCAGACGTTGAAGGCACGATCGAAGCCATTGATGAAAACGGCCAATGGGTCAAAGTCGTCATCCCGCTTTTCAATAGTAAGCATGTGGTTACAACCACGCTTGACGCTATTGGCAAAGCGGCATAATTAGTAGGCAGTCTTTCGCAGTCCACCACATGTTGTGAGTGTCAGACGCGAGGCGCACTAGGGGAAGGGGCTAAAGAACAGTCCAGATTCCTCGTGTGCGAAGCTATGTTCAATTTCCAACCGGCAAGTGCGGGCTAACGGGGCGCGTTTAGTTTCCTTGCACTGCTAACTTCAGCTTGTCGGTTTTTTCTCAAAACTAAAGGAGATCGCCATGACTGGTGAAAGGAAGCCATCAAGCATCGATAAGGATAAACTTGTATTAGCGGCGGAAGAGTTGCGGGATGCAGAAAAGCGAATGGACGCCGCTCGTGTTGCGCTGGCCGAAGCGGAGCGGAACCACGCCGATGCTCATGAACGTTTGATGATTGAGGCCCGAGGGCTGGATTCGACAATGAATTATGCCCGCGATTTTCTCCCGCGAAACTCTCGCGTAGCTGCTGGTCAAATTAATCCCGGACTCCTGTCCGCTTAACCCTTTCCGGCAGGGCGTCCCCATCAGCCCTAAGCGTCAGATAAACCCATCCGTCTGGCGCGCTACCTGTCCTGCCGGATTCCCCGAAAACTGAGGAGAGTACAATGGCTCAACAAGTCGATGTTGATAAACTGATTGACTATGGCGGTAAGACCCTGGCGGGTGCCGCTGGATTCTTTGCGACCGATCAGCTTCTTTTTGAAGCCTGGCAGCCGTTGGTTGGTCGTCTCTTGAGTGTTTGTTGCTTCGGGAAAGTCTTGCGCTTGGTTACACAGTAATTGACCGAACTATACATAGACGAGTTGCTGTTCCATGTTTTCGCGCTTGCTCTATTTTCTGTGGTATTGGGAGCTGTCGTCTAAATGAGCTTGGGCGGTAGTCTCACGAAGGCGGTTTCCACGGATCTCCCGCTCAACCTGACAGAGGTGCGCGGGGGTGCGAGTGGGCCGAGCATATCCCTCTCTGCCCCAGACTTTGGCGGCTCCACCTATTACGAGGGGGTGGATGACAATGACATCACGGTCACGATCAATAACGCGACTGATGGTGCAAGCTGGGATCTGACAATCAGTTCAAGCAGTGGTGGCACGCCTGTCACTGCGAGCGGAACGGTTTCGGGCTCTACAGTCAATGCGGGTGCTCAGAACCTCACAGGGCTTAATGCTGGCACGCTGACGTTTAGCTATGAGGAAGGGGCAGTTGAGGTTGCGAGCCGGACGCGGACGCTTGCCACGACTGCAGCGCCCGCAGCTCCGGTCATCTCGATCACACCAGGCGCAAGCGGTTCAGCTCAACAGACGATCGCATGGGCCAAGCCGACAGAAAACGGCTCAGCGATCACAGGCTATACCCTCACGGTGGATGACGGCTCTGGCTTCTCCGCGCTTGCAACCCCTGGTGCAGGTGACACCAGCTATGTTCACAGCAATCTCATCATCGGCAAGGAATACACTTACCGCCTGACAGCCACGAATGGCGTCGGAACGAGTGGAAACTCAAACGAGCCTGCCGAGACCCCTGCGGGCTCGGTGCATGTGTTCTTGCTGGCGGGGCAGTCGAATATGGTGGGGCAGCCGACGTATGATGGGCTCGGTGAGTATGCCTCAAATGTCTACGATTGGACTGATGATGACTATCAGCTCGCGACGTCGCCGCTAACTGGGGCAGCGGCAGGCGACATGGGGCTGTCGATTACATTCACAGAGGACTATCTGGCAGCCAATCCAGATGTTGATGCTGTGGCTTTGGTGATGAAGGCTCAGAACGGCACGGGCTTTAATGGTGGCCATTGGAATCAGGGTGATACCGTTTACACCAACGCGATCACCGAGATTAACCAGGCGACCACGGATTACTCTGACCATACATTTATAGGCATCCTTTGGCTTCAAGGGGAGGCTGATGACGCCATGTCGCAGTCAGCGTATGCTGCGGCACTTGATCAAATGATTTCGGACATGCGGTCAGACATCAATGGCGCTTCAAGCACGACGCCATTTGTTCTCGGTCAAATCAATGACAATGAGCCACAAAGCACCAGAGATGCAGTCTCTGACACACCTAACCGAGTCCCCTACACAGATGTCGCCTCATCATCCGGGCTCACTCTGATCGATGCGAGCCACTATGACGCTGCTTCATTGCGCACGCTCGGAAGCCGGTATGAAGATTCACTGATTGTTGCGCAATCTGCTGCGGTGGCAAGGCCAGATCAAGTTACGGGCCTCGCGGTAGACTCGGTAGCGAGCGGTCAGGTCACGCTGACATGGGGCAAGCCAAACACCAACGGCTCTGATGCGACAGACTATGTTGTGCAGTACAAGCTCAGCGCTGCGTCTACGTGGTCAACGTTTCCTGATGGAACAAACACAAACCTTACCGCAACGGTCACTGGTTTGACGAATGACAGCGCCTATGATTTCCGAGTTGCGTGCGTAAACGCAGAGGGGACTGGGGACTATTCGACGCCAGTTGAGGGGACGCCAACATCTGCGACCCCGGAAGCCTTAGGCCTCGCGGCCCTTGCCAAATCCAGTGTCTCTTTTGCATACATTGCACCTGAGCCGTCAACGATGACGCAAAACTTCGACGGCACGGGCGACGCACCAGGAAATGGCGACAGTGTTGGACAGTGGGAAGATCACGCAGCCGCCGCATATACACTGGCGGCAGACGATACGACCAATGAGGGCGTCTATCGCACAGCCAATGGGGGATATGTTGAGCTAAGCGGCGGGAACGACCGGCTGGAGAAGGCATTTACAGACGGCGCCTCTGATATGGTTTTCCTGGTGGTCTTCAGGTCAGCCGACACGACTTCATTTGTTGTCCTGAGCGGTCAATCATCATCGTATCGACTTGTTCGGGCAAACCCGAGTTCTGCCGGAACTGCTATTTCGTCCGGGTCGGGTTCGCCAACCTACGAGTTAGATGGTGTTGCATGGGCGCCTGCTGACTGGATAGCGGTGTCAACGGATTTAGCAGACTCGGCCTGGCACAAGCTCAAAATCGACACTGCGGACTTAACGAGCTGGACAGAGTTCAAGCTTGGTCAAGGTGCCACCGGAACCGGCGCTAACAATCACTGGCAAGCTGATATTGTGGCCGTCATTGGTTATTCGAAAACTGGCTTAACATCGGGTGATGAGGATGACATCGAGGCGTGGGCGGATACCTTGTTGAGTGCTGCGACGGCATAAGTAGGCTCAAATACTTAATAGCGCTGTCTTGAGTTTTATAGTATATATCGATTGATTATTCAGTCAGGTGAATGCACCCGTGGCAAAAGATCTAAATATTGAGAGATTTATAGATGCTCTTGAGCCTATTCAGGCACACCTTGATGGCTCTGATCCTGCGAATATAGAGCAATTGCACGAAGCATTACGCATGTTGGTCAACGCAATGATCGATCATGAGCGCTATCAGATCTCACTGTTCGACTCAGAGGAATAGGCCGGCTCTAGCCACCTAACCCCACCAGCTCTTAAAGCTACACACTTTCACGGATTACTAAAGGAGGCCGAGATATGGCTGAGCCAGTTTCAGACACAATTTCTGTTGAGAATGGTACTATTGGCCCTTTCTACCTTTCCGGTAAGCAACAGGCTGACCTCGCCATAAAGGTTGATGGTGGCACTGCTACACTGCAACGAAAGATTGATGAGCTGACTGGCTTTCTCACCGTTCGCTTCGAGTCCGGGGACGCCATCTTCACCGAAGGCCGCAGTATGATCATTGAAGGCGCCGGCACTTGGCAGATCATCGGGACCAACACTCCGGACGTTAAAGGCACGTTCCGTCGCCGATGACCGATCGCACTGTCTACGTCCTTGAGCAGGGTAAGGTTGTCACCAGAGGCTTAGGCATGTCTGGTCAATACCCTGTGCTCTATCTGGATGAAGACGAAAAGCTAAGCGTCGCTGTTGATTGGTCTGAATGGCTTGGCACAGATACGATTGCGAGCGTCACAAACGAAACCACGCTGGTCACAGCCTCGAATGAAGCAAACACGACAACAACAGCATCATTCCTACTGAACAGCCGTTACAATGGTTACCTAGAGCACCGGATCACAACGGCAGCAGGACAGATCAAAGAGTTAAAGATCATGGTTAGCGTCAAACAAGACGAACCTCGTTATGATTATCCACATGCGGGAGTGATTTGGTGAGTAAGGATACTGGCAACCTTCCTGTTCCCGGTCCTGGCCGAGACAGCAAGTACCAAGTCGAGTATGCTGATCAGGCTAAGAAGCTTGCATTGCTTGGTCTCACTGATTCAGAGATGGCTGATTTCTTTGAGGTTGCGGAGTCCACATTCCATAAATGGAAACATGACTTTCCCGCTTTTTCGGAGTCCATACGCGAGGGAAAAGTGGAAGCAGACGCAAACGTTGCGGCATCTCTGTATCGCCGCGCGACTGGTGAGGTCATCGAGGTTGAGAAGCTGGTGAAGGATGACAAGGGTAATTATGCTCGCATGACCATCAGTCAGTACATAGAGCCGGATACGACTGCCGCGCGCCTTTGGCTTATGAACCGCAGGCCTGATCGTTGGCGCGACAAGCAAGAGATCCAGCACACAGGCAAAGATGGCGCTGCGCTTGTTCCTGTCGTGAATATAACCAGTTCGAAAGCTGATGGGTGAGGCAGCCTTAGCGCGTCAGGAGGACGCTGAGCTAAATCTACAGCTTCACCCTCGCCAAGAGGACGCATTTAATACTGCTGCGACTGAGCTGCTATATGGAGGCGCTGCGGGTGGCGGAATATCTCACCTCATGCGAGCTGCGGCTTGTGTTTGGTGTTCCATGATACCCGGCCT
>CALFRH010000393.1 GCA_937919225.1 uncultured Parvularcula sp. | reverse complement strand
GCGGAAGGTCATTTATCCCATTCTCGACCTGAGGCACGGACGCGGCTCACGATTTCTGAGAATGTCGAAGACGCCGAGGTCGTTCAGACACCCGAGCTTTCGTCAAGTCGGCCAAATTCTAGCGATTTTCCAAGCGTCGATCTAGAACCAGACGAAGTTACGACGAGCATAGCGACAGCCCTTCGGCAGCTCGACGCGCTGCCTAGAACCCAACACGCGCAGATTATCGACCTCGCTTTGCGCGCCGCGCAGCTCAAGGAGCGCATTGAAGCGGCGATTGGCAAAACGTGAAGGCAGAAGGCGCTTGTCTCACACGCGGAAAGGTGCATAAAACCCATCCGAGCGGGCTATGGCGCAGTCTGGTAGCGCGGCCGTCTGGGGGACGGAAGGTCGCAGGTTCAAGTCCTGCTAGCCCGACCAACGTAAACCGCCCATCGCATTCGCGGGGGCGGTTTTCGCGTATCTTGGGACCGGTAAAGACCTGGTAGAAACAAGGAGAAGACACATGGGTGTTCTACCAAGCCAAACCATCCGCACAATGATCGAAACAGGCAGCATCACGGGGACCCCTGATGTTTCGGAAGACCAACTTCAACCAGCGTCGCTAGACCTACGCCTTGGACCAATCGCCTATCGTGTGCGGGCCTCTTTTCTTGCCGGTGTTGACCGAACGGTAGAAGACCGCCTCCGTGAGTTTGAAATGCACCGGATCAATCTTGCGGACGGTGCGGTCCTAGAAAAGGGCGCTGTTTATGTCGTTCCTTTGATGGAAAACCTCACCCTACCAGATAGTGTTCAAGCCGTTGCAAACGCCAAAAGCTCCACTGGTAGGATGGACCTTTTGACACGTACCATAACCGATGGCGGAACTGAGTTTGATCGCATTCCGCAGGGATATGCAGGACCCCTTTACGCCGAGATCTGCCCACGGTCTTTCAGTGTTTTGGTTCAAGCTGGTACTCGCCTTAATCAAATCCGCTTCCGTGAAGGGCAGTCGGTGCTTTCTGATGACACGCTTCGAGCATTACACGCGGAAGATCAGCTTGTGGATGGCGTGGCCCACATCGACGAAGGGCTTGGCTTTAGCGTCGACCTTACTCCAAATACAGACGGCATTGTCGGGTACCGGGCAAAGCCACACACAGGCGTTGTGGACCTTAGCAAAATCGGCGCCTACGCGCCCGAGGATTTTTGGGAACCGCTCGCCAGCAATAATGGACAACTCATTTTAGACCCTGGCGCGTTCTACATCCTGGTCAGCCGAGAATCTGTAACGATACCTCCCAATTACGCTGCTGAAATGGCCCCATTCCTCGCCATGGTAGGTGAATTTCGTGTGCACTATGCGGGTTTCTTTGACCCTGGGTTTGGCCACAGCTCCGCTGGAGGAAATGGGGCGCGCGGTGTTTTAGAAGTGCGGTGCCACGAAGCACCGTTTGTCCTGGAACACGGTCAAATTGTTGGCCGGTTGATCTATGAACATATGTCTGAAACGCCCGAAACGCTCTATGGCGCCGGCATTTCGTCGAATTACCAGGGACAAGCCCTGAAGCTTTCAAAACACTTCAAGGACTTTGTTTCTTAGAAACGGCCCATGCGCCGCGTAAGCTTTGCAGCCTGCTTTTGACGCTTGACTGTTGCCTGTGCTTGGCCTTTGTCAACGTCTTGCCCTGGGCGTTTGGACATCGCGCTAAACGCTTGGTCCATGCCTTTGTTGATCACTTTGCGCATAAACATGCGCATTACCATACGTAGAATTTGATCCATAAGAGTGCCTCCAGCTCTTTTGCCCTTTATACTCTAACATTGGGGCGAAAGCAGGGCAGTCAATCCTCAAAGAGCTCGCTTTGATCTTCATCGCCTGCTTCTTCGATATCTGGGTCAGCGTCTTCACCGAGATCGGGCATATCTGTCGGCGCGGGACGATTGTCCAAAAGACCTGCTGCCCGCAGTTCCTTCACCCCGGGCAAATCCCGAGCTGACTCAAGACCAAAGTGATCGAGGAATGTTTCTGTCACAACAAATGTCACAGGCCGACCGGGTGTCATGCGACGTCGCCCAAACCGGATCCACTCCAACTCGATCAGCAGATCAATTGTTCCGCGCGAAACCGACACACCTCGGATTTCCTCTATTTCAGCGCGCGTAACCGGTTGATGATAGGCAACGATCGCAAGTGTTTCTACCGCGGCACGACTTAGTTTGCGTGTCTCAACCGTCTCTTTCTGCATGACAACGCCCAAGTCAGAGGCTGTTCGAACGGCCCATGCGTCGCCGACTTTCGCAATATAAACGCCCCGGCCCTCGTAGCGCTTCCTCAGGTGAACCAACGCCTCCGCCGGATCAGAGCCGTGGGGCAATCGCGCCTTCAACTCCGTTAGACTAACCGGCTCAGAACTTGCGAACAAAATAGCCTCTACCATGCGCTCTTGCTCCGCCATCAAAGGCGCTTTGAAAAGGCTCTCGACTGGGTTTGCGAGGATTTCACTCATCTTTTTTCCTCAACTTCAGCGGGCCGAAAGTATCGTCTTGGCGCAACTCAATTGCACCGGTCTTCACAAGCTCCAACGCCGCGGCAAAGGTCGCAGCCGTTGCAGCTCGACGACGCACGGGATCAAGCTGCCATCCCTCGGGAAGAAAGTTCATCAAATCCGACCAATCTCCAGTAAACTTAATGACACCTCGCAGCCGTGACAGCGCATCTTCCATCGTCAGAACCGAGTCTCGATCCATCGTAAAGGGGCGAAACTCGTCTTTCGTTCGGATCCGCGCATAAGCCTGCATCAAATCAAGAAGCCCTGTGGTGTAAGTAACCTTGCGAACCTGTTCCACCGTTTCGGGTGTGCCACGCGGAAAGAAATCGCGTCTTAACCGATCCCGCCCCATCAGCTGTGCACCCGCATCGCGCATCGCCGCCAACCGTTCGAGTTGAAAGGCCAAATGCGCCGCCAATTCTTCGCCGCTGGGACCGCCGTCGCTCTCGTCAGGTGGCAGCAAAAGCCGCGACTTTAAAAAAGCGAGCCAGGCGGCCATCACCAGATAGTCCGCCGCAAGTTCTATCCGCAACTCTTTGGCTTTGTTTATAAATTCAAGGTACTGCTCAGCCAGCTGCAGAATTGAAATTTGTCGCAGATCAACTTTTTGAGTTCTCGATAGCGTCAGGAGAACGTCAAGCGGCCCTTCAAAGCCATCGACATCGACCACCAAGGCTTCTGCCGCCAGGCGGTCACTTGGGCTCTCAAATGGGGTTGGGTCCTGCATGGCTCGGGCTCGCTTGGCTCAAGGTCTCAAATTCTGCTTCCAATCCCTCGATGTCAATGTCTATGGGAGGCTGGCGAGCGTCAAGCGCTCGATCGGCCCGAACAAGCGACTGATCAGAAAGCTCAGGCACTTCGCCCAGAACATCTGACATTTCACCCAAGTCGCCATTGCAATGCAGTGCAATATCAACTCCGGCCTCAATCGTCGCTCGTGTCCGGTCTCCAAGAGTTCCCGGCAAAGCTTGCATGGACAAATCGTCGGTCATCAAAAGCCCGCCAAAACCAATGTCTTGTCGGACATACTTCATAACGATTGGGGAGAGCGTTGCGGGGAGTTCGGGGTCCAAGGCGTCCATCCGAATATGGGCTGTCATGCCAAGGGGGAGATCAGACAGTGCGTGGAACGCCGCGAAATCCGTAGTTTCAAGCTCTTCCAATGACGCAGACACCAGAGGAAGCGCAAAATGACTATCCAGGGTCGCCCGTCCGTATCCCGGCAAATGTTTGAGCACCGGCAATACCCCACCAGCAAGGTGGCCCTTTGCGCCCGCGCGGGCGACCTTGGCCACAAAGTCCGGGTCGCGCCCATAGCAGCGATTTTGCATGATCGTGTGTGTTTCATCTCGCGCTACGTCAGCAACAGGCGCGCAATTCCCGTCGATGCCCTGCGTCAACAGGTCCAAAGCTATCAGTCGCGACCGGATCCACATCATGCGTGAGGCGGTACTTACATCCCTGTCTGTGACCATGTCCAACGCAGGCAACCAGCGGCGCGCCAAGGGAGGTGCCAAACGCGCGACCCGCCCACCCTCTTGGTCAATAAAAACAGGAGCGTGCCAACCAATGGTCGTGCGGAGGTCTGCGCAAAGCGCCCTGATCTGGTCCGCGTTTTCTAAGTTTCGACCAAAAAGAATAAACGCCCAAGGGTCGGCATCTTTGAAGAATTTGGTTTCTTCAGGACTCAGACGAGGCCCAGCGCACCCAAAGATGACGGCGCGCGACACGCAGTTACCGTGTCACCACAGGAATGCAAGCGGCGTTGTCTGACACTAAGGC
>CALFRH010000392.1 GCA_937919225.1 uncultured Parvularcula sp. | reverse complement strand
TGGAGGGGAAAAACGCCTCTCGCCGCGGCGCCTTGCGGGGCCTATAGAACAGGCATGCCTCGCTTTACCCCCGATTTCCTGGATGAGCTGCGCGCGCGCCTGCGCGCCTCGGACATTATTGGGCGGCATGTGAAACTGAAGAAGGAGGGGCGAGAGTTTCGCGGCCTGTCCCCCTTCACCAATGAAAAAACCCCGAGCTTCTTCGTCAATGACGAGAAGGGGCGGTTCTTCGACTTCTCCTCCGGCAAATCGGGCGACATTGTCGGCTTTTTGATGGAGACCCAGAAACTCTCCTTCCCCGAGGCGGTGACCACCCTCGCTGAACTGGCGGGCATGCCCCTGCCCCAGGATACGCCCGAAGATCGGCACCGAGAGGAAAAGGCGAAAGGCCTCGCCGAGGCGTGCCTCGACGCCGCAAAATTCTTCCGCACCATGCTGTCGCGGGCAGAGGGGAAAGAGGGCGCTGCCTATTTTGACCGCCGCGGGGTATCCGATGCTGCACGAAAGGTCTTTGGCCTTGGGTACGCACCGGATAGCCGGACGGCGTTGAAAGACTATCTTCTCAACAAGGATTACCCCCCGGAACTATTGGTGGAGGCAGGGCTTTTGATCCAGCCAGAGGATGGCGGCGCGCCCTATGACCGGTTCCGCGGCCGGGTGATGTTCCCGATTATGGGGCCAAGGGATCGGGTTATTGCGTTTGGGGGCCGGGCCCTGTCGAAAAATGCGAAGGCCAAGTACCTCAATTCTCCGGAGACACCGCTTTTCCATAAATCCGCCACCCTCTATAATTTAGGGGCAGCCCGGAAGAAAGCATCAGATGCCAAACGCCCCATCATCGTCGCCGAGGGCTATATGGACGTCATCGCCATCGCGGAGGCGGGCTGGCCCGCCGTTGCGCCCCTCGGGACCGCGCTGACCGAACAGCAATTAGGCCTCCTCTGGCGGTCCCAAGACACCCCCATCCTCTGCTTTGACGGGGACAGGGCCGGCAAGTCCGCCGCCTATCGGGCGATTGACCGCGCCCTACCGCTGCTGAAGCCCGGTAAGAGCCTCCAATTCGCCTTTCTGCCTGAGGGTCTCGACCCCGATGATCTCATCAAACAGCAGGGTGCTACAGCATTCGACGCCCTCATCACCGAGCCGCGCCCCCTCGCCGATGTTCTCTGGGATCGGGAACTCGAAACCCAAGCGCGCGCCACGCCGGAGGAACAAGCCCAATTCCGGCGTCACCTGCGGGATTTGGTCAGATCCATCGCGGATCCGGACGTTCGCCAGGCTTATGGCGACTTTATCGCCGACAAGATGAACGACGGGCGGCCCCCATCGAATCAGGGTGGGTGGACTGACGCGCCCAAAGGCGGAAGCGGGTTCCAAGACCGGCGAGGCAGCCATAATCGCGGCCGCGGGTTTAAAGAACGCCCACGCCCCTCACCCGCCCTTCAGGCGCGAATGGCTCAAACGGGCGGCTCGCATGCGGGAAAACCGACCACTCCCCCCAGCCGTGAGGCCCTTTTAGTCCTTGGAATCATTGGACATCCAGCGTTATTCACCGCCCATGAGGATGCGGTTTTAGACCTCAAGCTCAACGATGGGGGCCTGCGCGACCTTTTGGCAGCCGTGGTGGATGCATTGATGAGCAATCCAGACCTTGACAGTGGGGCCCTGACTACGCACATCCTGGCCAGTCAGGTTGTAAGTGGCACTTATAATAAATGGCGCGCCCATACACTCGTTCGATCTGCACGACTTGCGAAATCCGATACCCCCTTTGGGGAGGCGGAAGCCGAGTGGCTGAACGCATTAGCGATCGACAAATATGAGGGCGAGTTAGAAATGGAAGTGCTCGACGCTGCGGCCGACTCTTTTAAAAATGAAGGTCAGGAACGGATTTGGCGAAATGCTGTGGCCCATAGGTCGCGACTTGTAGCAGATCACAAATCAACCTCTGATTCGTCGGACGAAGAGTAGAGAACAACGAACATTGGCTAGGCGCGCCGGGTTTCAGTGCGCGACTGGCTCCAGACGGGATGTTGCATGAGTAAGACTAATAAGGCCGCCAAAGAAGACTCGGACCGGCCGGTCCTCGATCTCAACCTCGCCTCGGTCAAGAAGATGATCGATGCCGCGAAGAAAAAGGGCTATGTCACTTATGACGCCCTGAACGCGGCACTGCCCACGGACGAGTACACCTCCGAACAAATCGAAGATATCATGGCGAAGCTGTCCGACATGGGCATCAACGTCACCGATACCGAGGAAGAAGACGACGAAGCGGCCAATGACGATAATGCGTCGGCGTCGGCAACCGGCTCAGCCGTCGTCAAAAAAGCGACCGCCGCCACGGTCACCACGAACACCAAAGAAGGCAGTGATCGGACCGACGACCCGGTCCGCATGTATTTGCGAGAGATGGGCCAGGTGGAACTCCTCTCCCGCGAAGGCGAAATTGCGATTGCCAAGCGCATTGAGGCCGGTCGCGAAAGCATGATCCGCGCCTTATGCGAAAGCTCTCTTACCTTCGAAGCGATTACGGTTTGGCGGGAAGAGCTTGAGGAAGGCCGCGTCCTTCTCCGCGATATTATTGACCTCGATGCCACCTATGGCGGCGGCCCTGAATCAAAGCCTGACATGACCAAGCCCGAGGTGGCTGAAGCCATTCAGCGGGAGCAAGAAGCCAAAGCGGCCGAAGGTATCGACGAAGACGATATGGATGAGGGCGACCTCTCCCTATCGGCCAAAGAGGCTGAACTCCGCGAAGGGGTGATGCAGACTTTCCAGGATATTGCCGACGACTTTAAAAAGCTGCGGCGCCTCCAGGACATTCAGATTGAGCAGCAGCTGGGTGGGGAAGATCTCTCCGACAGCCAGACCAAACGCATGCGCAAGCTGCAAAAGGACATTGTCGAGCGCGTTCGCTCCGTGCGCCTTCATAACCACCGTATCGAAGCCCTCGTTGAACAGCTTTACACGATCAATCGGTCGCTTATGGCGCTGGAAGGCAAGCTCGTGCGCTTGGCCGACTCCTATGGGGTGAACCGGCAGGAGTTCTTGCAAGAATATCAGGGCAACGCACTCGACCCTGAATGGCTTGACCGCGTTTCAGCGCTTGAGAGCCGCGGTTGGAAGACGTTCACGGATAAAGGCTACAACAATATTGTTGAGCTGCGCGAGGAAATCGGCACCCTGGCTCAGGAGACGGGCCTAACGGTCAAAGACTTCCGCCGGATTGTGCAGACCGTGCAAAAAGGCGAGCGGGAAGCGCGCGTTGCCAAGAAAGAGATGATTGAGGCGAACCTCCGTCTCGTGATCTCTATCGCGAAGAAGTACACGAACCGTGGTT
>CALFRH010000391.1 GCA_937919225.1 uncultured Parvularcula sp. | reverse complement strand
GCAGCCTATAAATCAAACAGCCCTTCGCCCATATCAACTGGCGCAACCCCGTCACCCAGGGGCCGAACGCGCACGGCGATGCGATTAGCATCTCCTTCGAAGCGCTCTGAGATGAGGCGCACCACCTGCCGGTCATCGCGCCAAAAATAGCCGCTCAAGGCGTCGAGCACCGCTTTGGCGACATTATCAACGTCATGGGCCCCCTTTTTGTGGGCCATGACCGACGTCCAGATGCGCACTTCAAAGGTCCCAAACCAGGGGCGAATTCTCGCTGCCTCCCGCCTCATGAAGGCGGACACATATTTTTTGAGCGCGCGGGTCTGGGTCGTTGCCGCGTCAATGACCACCAAAGCCTCCTGCCCACGATAGGAGAGCCGGACCTTGCTCCGTCCTGATGCCATTGCTCCCTCCTCCCGCGCGGGCTTTCTCTATCCCACTGATAACACGTGATAATTCCGCCATGTCACGTTGAGGCTTAACGGCGAGCCCGGACCCCTCTAAGCGGAGCCCCATAAAACGAAATCATATCCGACATTGGAGAGCTGAACCATGACCGAAACCCGCACCGAAACCGACAGTTTTGGCCCCTTAGAGGTTCCAGCCGACAAGTATTTCGGGGCCCAGTCGGCCCGCTCCCTCATCAACTTCGCCATTGGGACGGAGACGATGCCCGCGCCGGTGGTACGGGCCCTTGGGGTTGTGAAGCGCTCCGCCGCCCGGGCGAACATGGCCCTAGAGAATTTGGAGAGCAGAGTAGGTGACGCCATCGTCGATGCCGCATCCGAAGTCGCCGAGGGTAAACTCAACGACCACTTCCCTCTCTCAGTTTGGCAGACAGGGTCGGGCACCCAGTCCAACATGAACACCAATGAGGTGGTGGCGAACCGCGCCATCGAAATCCTGGGCGGTGAAATCGGGTCAAAGGATCCCGTACACCCTAACGACCATGTGAACCGGTCCCAGTCTTCGAACGATACTTTCCCCACCGCCATGCACATTGCCGCAGCGGAGGAAATCCACCACAGCCTTATCCCAGCGCTCAGTACCCTGCGAAATGCCTTGAACGATAAGAAAGAAGCGTTCAACGATATCATCAAAATTGGCCGGACACATTTGCAGGACGCAACGCCGCTGACCCTTGGCCAAGAATTCTCGGGCTATGTGGCCATGGTCGAGAATGGCATCGCCCGCGTGGAGGCCACCTTGCCGAAGCTCTACGCTTTGGCCCAGGGCGGCACGGCGGTGGGTACCGGGATTAACTCAAAGCCTGGCTTCGCTGAAAAATTCGCCGAAGAGGTTGCCGCCTACACAAAGCTCCCCTTTGTGACGGCCCCCAATAAATTTGAAGCGCTGGCCACCCATGACGCGATGGTCGAAGCCCATGGCGCCCTTAACGAGGTGGCGGTGAGCCTCTTTAAAATCGCCAACGACATCCGCCTCTTGGGCTCCGGCCCGCGGTCCGGCCTGGGCGAGATCTCTCTTCCCGAGAACGAGCCTGGCTCTTCGATCATGCCCGGCAAGGTCAACCCGACCCAGTGTGAGGCACTCACCATGGTCTGCGCCCAGGTGATGGGCAACAACACGACCGTCAGCTTTGCTGGTAGCCAAGGGCACTTCGAACTCAACGTGTTCAAGCCAGTGATTGCAGTAAACACCATGCAGTCCATTCGTCTTTTAGCGGACAGTGCCGTGAGCTTTACCGAGAAATGCGTGGTGGGCATCGAGGCCAATCGGGACCAAATCACGCAACTTATGGAACGTAGCCTGATGCTGGTGACAGCCCTCGCCCCCACCATCGGTTATGACAACGCTACAAAGATCGCAAAGACGGCGCACCAGAATGGCACCACCCTGCGGGAAGAAGCGGTCAAGCTCGGCTTTGTCTCCGAAGAGGACTATGACGATATCGTCCGTCCTGAGAAAATGATCTCACCGCGCTAAAATCATCCATCTACCGGCGTGTCACTCCCGTCGGTTTCGAGTAACTCCTCGGGCAGCGGAGTAGAGTCGACCTCCCCGGTTGGCTCGCTGTCCGCTGCAGAATTGATAATGCCTGAGCTATCAGCAGTCGAATTGTCGGCAGCCACCTCTTTGCTTTGGTCGCTGTTAGCATTCAATCCAGCTTCACCAGCAGGCGGCAGCTCTTCCTGCGCTGACGTTGGCGCAACGAATTCTGGCGTCGGCTGGTCCGTAGACAGTGCGCTAAACTCGTCGAATAAGCGTTGCTCAAGACTATCGAACTTATCATCTATGCGCTCTCGCTCTTCCAGGCGCTGAACGACCGCGTCATGAGTCTGGCGAAGGTCGCTCAGCTCAGCTCGCAAATTCTCAACCGCATCACGCGTTGTCGTGAGCTCGTTCCTACCCGATGCAATGTCTTCAAGAAGACGTGTCGTTTCTTGCTCGAACTCGGATGATGATTTGTTTAAGTTCGCATTTTCTGTCCTCAGCGCTGC
>CALFRH010000390.1 GCA_937919225.1 uncultured Parvularcula sp. | reverse complement strand
GCCTCGAAAATCACTTCCGGATTTTCAAGGAGATAGTTCCGCACGATGTCCTCACCCGCTTTTTGGTCGAGGTCTTGCGCGGCCACCGCATTGTTCCGGCCGAGCCCAGCCAGGTTGGCAGCGCAGAGGCCCCCCACAGCGAGAAGGGCGCCAAGCGCTAATGATGAGCGAGGAGAAAGAGCCATGGGGAGAGATCCTTTACCGGCGCCCGCCGCGTTGGCGAGCTCTACGAGCGATGTCCTCGGAGGCGACGATGATGTCAAGCGCCTGCAAATGCTCGGGCGTGCCAGGGGTCAAGGCATCGCGGGCGCGGGTGGCGAACCGATGCGCCTCGGGTAAATTACGGCCCGCATAAAAGGCTTGAGCTTGAGCCAGATGGGCAAGGCCTTCATCGCCTTGGTAAGAATCGGCGCGCGCAAGTTCAGACGACGCAAAACTATTGTCAGGCTCTTGTCGCAGGGCGGCTCTTAGCACCTCCACTGCCTCCGTCATCTTGGCCTCATCCTCTAGCGCCACGAGTGCACGGCCTAGATTGATCTTGAGGAGGGCATATTGTGGGCCAAAGGCGACCGATTGGCGATGCGGTTCCACCGCCTCCGCAATCCGGCCGTGTTCAAACAACATCTGCCCTTTTAGTTCCCAGAAATAAGGATTGTCCGGATCGCTTTCGATCAGCCGCTCAATCTCTCGGGTGGCTTGGGGGAGTTGCGACGCGCGATAATAAGCGACAGCACGAGCATATCGGGCGGGCGGGCTTTGATCCCGCAAGGGGTATTGCCGCATGGTGGATTGCGGGTCTTGCATAAAGCCGTTGATTTTCGCCTGAATCATGCGGAGGCGGAACATTTCCTCCTCCGAATCTTGCACGTCGAAATTATCCTGCTCGGCGACACGATCTCGTAAAGCGGCCATCCGCTTGATGGCAAGCGGGTGGGTGAGGAGATAAGGGTCAATACGCCGCGATGTGATCAGTTGCCTGTTACTAAGCTTGTTAAAGAACTCAACCAGACCCTGGCCCGACGACCCGACGGTCTCAAGATACCCGACAGCGGCCTGGTCCGCGGCGGCCTCTTGCCCTCTATTATAGGCCAAATATTCCGTAAGGCCGATATTCTGTCCAAGGCCCATAATGCCAATACCCGCCTCGGGTGCGCCCCCGGCGGCGATCACCGCCGCGCCTAGCACGAGGCTCAGCATCGCCGACCGACCAGCAACAGCGCGGGCTTCGGCCCCCCGCTGCTGGTGCCCGCCGGCAAGGTGTCCCGTCTCGTGCGCGAGGACGCCTTCAATTTGGTTTGGATTGTCGGCAGCGGTGATGAGACCGGTATGCACAAATACCCGAAGCCCCGCCGTCACAAATGCGTTTAGCGAGGGATCGCCGACCAAATAGGTCTGCACCGCATCGGCATTGAGGCCTGCCGCCTCGAACAAGGGTTCGGAATAGTCCCGCAGCCAGGTTTCGATTTCTGCGTCGCGCAAGAGGGTTTGGGATCGTGCCGGCGCGAAGGCGACCATCACCACCGCGAGGGTCGCAATAAGCGCGTGCACCCATTTTGCGTTTCCGATCACCATGATTGCGTTTGCCCTGTTTTGTGACATCGCTGCCGAGGTGATACTTTAGCCCAGGGACGCCACCAATACACCCTGGTGCCCGTGAATAGCTCGTAACGCGCCCAAACGGGGGAAAATCACTGGGATGCTAGGCTCTTACCCGCAGGGATACCCAAGCAAATCCGTAGGGTCCGAGGGTTAATTGGTCGCCGTCAAGGCGGGCCCTTTCGCTGACGACCAGCTCACTTTGGCGTGATTGGTTCGGCAGGGGGATCGGTGTGGCGAGGGGGGTAGGGCTCGGGTTATAGGCGCAAAGCACATGGGACGCCCCCTGTTGCCGCTCAAAAAGGATCATTGGGTCAGGAGCCTCATGGAAAGTGAGGGTCCCTTTTTGCAGGGCCTCTAAACTCTTTCGCGCTGCGAGGAGCGTTTGGGTAAAGCGAAGAACGGAACGGGGGTCGCTCATTTGCTTGTCCACGGCCTGGGGGCGGTGAGGGGCCGCAATGGGCAGCCATGGCTTTACCGTTGAGAATCCAGCCTGATGGGCCGCTGCCTCCCATGGGATTGGCGTGCGGCAGCCATCTCGCCCCAGATTGTCCGGCCAGAAACGAATAGCCTCAGGGTCCTGAAGGTCTTCAAAGGCGATATCCGCTTGAGGCAGGCCAAGTTCCTCCCCTTGATAAAGGAAAATCGTCCCGCGAAGGCCAGCAACCAGCGCGAGAAGAAGCTTCGCAAGCCCATCGCCTGGCGGGTGGCCATTGGTAAGACGGCTGACGGCGCGGGGCACGTCATGGTTTGAGAATGACCAGGAGGGCCACGCATTTTGCTTTTCAAAAGGCGTTAGCGCCTGTTGCAACAGCTGTTGGGAGACATGATCTTGTTCAAGAAAAAAGAAGTTATAGGCGGTATGAAGTCGGCGTTTTCCCTCCGTATACGCTAAAGTACGATCGACGGGCGCGCTGGTGAACAGTTCGCCCACCATCATCCGGTCATCATAATTATCCGTAAGCGCCCGAAGGCGTTCGGTGAAGGTTAAACTCTCCGGCCGGGAGCGGTTGTAGAGGTGCTGTTGATAAAGGTAAGGACGGGATTGATCACTGAGACCGCTAGGGGGATTGTCTCTCAAATCCGCGTCGTGGAAATAGTAGTTGGCGACGTCGAGACGAAAACCATCCACACCGCGGTCCAGCCAGAAACGGGCGACGTCTAGGATGGCGTCTTGCACTGCGAGATTGTGAAAGTTGAGATCCGGTTGGCTCGATAAGAAATTGTGCAGATAATATTGTCGGCGTCTTGTGTCCCAGGTCCAAGCAGGCCCGCCAAAAACTGAGTGCCAATTTGTGGGCGGACCACCGTCGGGCCTTGGGTCTTCCCACACGTACCAATCGGCCTTATCGTTCGTTTTGTTGGTGCGGCTCTCGCGAAACCACTGATGCTGGTCTGATGTGTGGGAGTAGACCTGATCAATGATCACTTTTAGCCCCAAATCGTGAGCTTTCGCTAGGAGTCGGTCAAAATCGTCCAAGTTGCCAAAAAGGGGGTCAACAGAACAATAGTCTGCGACGTCATACCCGAAATCGGCCATGGGGGAGGTGAAGAATGGTGATAGCCATATGGCGTCAACGCCAAGGTCGGCGATGTAGGATAGGCGTGACAGGATGCCGGGCAAGTCGCCGACACCGTCACCGTCTGAGTCCTGAAAACTCCGCGGGTAGATCTGGTAAAAGACCGCGCCTTGCCACCATTCCGCCATGGGTCTACTCCCGCGCTATTGTGATCAATGGTGCCGGACGTCGGCGCTTGGGGCAAGGGTGCCTCCTACACCGGTTGAGCGACGATTTCAGAAGCGTTCGAAGCGGCGCGATCCCTCACAGGCTTCCCGCGGGTAAGCAGTAGGAACATCTGCGGTACAAAGAAGAAAGATATAATCGTCGACAGAAGAACACCCCCGGCAATCGCGGTGGCGAAGGGCGGCCAGAATTTCCCTTCCGACAGAATGAGCGGCAGGAAGCCAGCAAAGGTGGTGAGGGTGGTCGACGTAATGTGACGCGATGTTTCCATCACCCCCGCTTGAATTGCCTTCAAATCCCCCATCACGGCCTCAGGCTTTGCGGCAAGCCCTGATAAAATAATGATAGCCGCGTTGATGGCCACTCCCATCAATCCCATGAGGGCGATGATCGGTTGGAACCCGAAGGGAAAACCGAACAGGGTCAAGCAAAGCATCCCAAGCCCCATGGAAAGAGCGGCAACCATGAACACGATAAGGCTCAACCGGAAGGAGTTGAAGCTGATCACCACGACGGCAATGGTTGCTACAATGATGATGCCAACAGAGCTTAAGAGGTTGCCCACCGCGTCGGATCGGGCCTCAGCATCGCCGCCAAATTCATAGCGATAGCCGGGGGGCATGGTGAAGCCATTTTCCTTGGCCATTGCGCGAAAACGCTCAACCGCAACCGCGGGCAGAGCATCACTTCGCACAAAGCCTGAGATGGTGTTCACCCGTTCGCCCTGGTAACGGCTGATGATCGCCGGGGAGGGGCGCAAGTCAAGCTCACCAAGGCTGAGGAGGGGGGTTGCGGCGAGACCGGTGGCGCCGCCCCCTTGCGGTGCGGAGATACTAAGGGAGCTGATCTCTGTCATGTCTCGCCGGGTGGGACTGTCGAGACGAACAATCACGGGGATTTCTTGTTCCCCCTCAATCACACTGCCGCCACGCACCCCTTGCAGTTTTGCCGATAATCCCCCCGCCACCTGTTGTAGGGTGAGGCCGGCGCGCAATGCATCTTCTTCGTCTGCTTCGAGCCAAAGTTTTGGCGCGCCGCCCGCGATAGTTGCTGTGGTGACTGTAATTTCTGGGATCTGGGCGAGAATCGCGCGCGCGTCTTCCCCCAGGGTGCGGAGGGTGTCGAGGTCGCGACCAAAAATACGCAGTTCCACCGGCGCTATTGTTGGGGGTCCCTGGTTCAGGGTACGGACGAGAACTTGAACATTGGGAAGAGCGCTTTCGAGCGTCCTTTGCATCTCGATTTGCAGATCTTCAAGCCCGTCCAGCCCTTCGGTGGTTACCATGGCTTCTGCGAAGTTTTTCGCGCCATCCTGGTCCATTGCGAGGTTGTAGTAAAAGGACGGGACAGAGTTCCCTACAAACCATTCCGCTGAAACGATTTGGTCACTGGCTTCAAGAATGGCGTCAGCCTTATCGGCTGCCTTTAAGGTCGCCTCCAAGCTTGACTGTGGTGATAGCCTCAGTTGGACGTGAAACTGGTTTCTATCCGCCTCAGGAAAAAATTGAGTGGGCAATGTAGTCACTCCCCAAAACCCAAGGGCCGGTAGGATGATGGCGCCCAAAACGGAAAGCCGTGGGGCCCGGAGACTGGCGGACAAGAGTGCCTTAAACGGGACCGCAACGACGGGGAAAGAGAGACCTTCCGTCGGTTGGGTGGTGCCGGTGCGATGAAAGAAGTGCCCGGCCAAGGCGGCGATTACCGTCATCGCGAGAAGGTACGATACGAGGAGTGCGATGATCACACTATCGGAAATGCCGCCCACGAACTCCCCCGCAGAACCTGGCAGCAGGCTAATGGGCATGAACGCAAAAACGGTGGTGAGGGTTGAGCTTAAGAGGGGAAGCCACAGCCGCTCCACGGATTGTTTCACCGCCTCCCGGGGGGAAAGGCCGAGGCGTAATCGCCGAGTGACCGCATCACAGACCACAATGGCCGCATCCACCATATGCCCAAGGGCGACAATCAATCCTGTGACGGACATTTGGTGGATAGGAATCCCCACAATGTTCATCACCATCAAGGCCCCAAGGGTTGTCATCGGGATGGCAAAGGTCACCAGCAGGGCTGCGCGAACCCCTAAGGTGAAAAAGAGGATCAGCACCACAAGCCCAACCCCGACGGCCAGGTTCATCAGGAGGCTGGCGAACCGATCAGTCGCATATTCGGCGTGGTTGAAGATGACCCGCTGCTCAATGCCGAGGGATAAATCGGCCTCAAAAACGTCAAGAGACTGAAGAACACGATTGGTCCATGACGCAACTCTAAGGCCATCTTGCATTCTGGTGCCCACCACCACGGCGTACCGTCCGTCAACGATGGCGAGTTCCGCGGCGGGCTGTTGAATGGCTCTATTAATGTCGGCCACGTCGCCTAGCTGGATGCTGGTGCTGCTCTCTCCGACGGAGAGGGGCACCCGGCGCAGCCGGTCGAGGGAGTCAAGCTCGCCCTCAACTTCGATTGTATATTCCGATTGCGCGCCAAAAAACTGGCCTGCGGCTCCCTTCGCGTCGGCTTGGGCGATAGCGGTCGCGATTTGGCCTTCGCTCAGACCGAGGGATTGAGCCACATCACTCGATAGTGTCACTGCGATTTCTTCAGGGGAGGCGCCATGGATCGCTACATATTCTGTGCCAGGTACATTTCGTAGGACTGATTGCAGTTCTTCCGCAGTCCGTTTGAGGATCAGCCCATTGGGAGGGCTGTCGGCGTCCCAGATGAGAGCCGTTAGAAGCGTATAGGCGTAACCGCGATCATCAATGAACCGCGGTTCTCCAGCATCTGACGGCAAGCCGGCCC
>CALFRH010000389.1 GCA_937919225.1 uncultured Parvularcula sp. | reverse complement strand
CGCTAACACGTTCCAAGTTTTAGACCTTTATCTCACTCGGATTGGGTGATCCGATAGAGTAAAAGCCCTGAAGGAGTTTGGAAGACGAACACGCGCGTTTTTAGTCGTTCGTAAGAATATTGACGCCGCAATCGGACTTACTGCGCTCAAGAGCACCGCTGATGATAAGAGGCTTCCATTTCAGTGGCGCGTCATGCCTGACCACATGTTTGGCAGTAAATACCTACAAGTGATGGAAAGTTAGAACATCTACAACCGGGTTCAGCGTCGTGAGCGAAGGGTCCAAATCGCTTGTCGATGAGTGCTTTGTAAGCGTTCCATTGGACTTCAGCGGTTTAGAGATAAGCTGCCGGTCGGGCGGCGAGATGAATTAGAATGCAAATGAAGATCTTTAATCGCTTGATTAACGTCCAATCCATTCTTGAGTGAATTAAGAATAGAGGATGCTTTGCCATTGTGGCTGCGTTTCTTCATGGTGGGGTTGGGCAACTAAAGTCGAAAGCGCTAGGAGATTGTCGATGCCAACGGCAAGATCGATCTGAAAACGGGGTCACTTTTCCACAGCGAACTGGTTTCTTGCCTAGCATTGAACGCAGCTCCGCTGACAAAGTATTTGAAACAAATCTCCAGGCTATTCGGTGACATGAACACTTTGAAACGTGCTCTAGGCTTTATCTCATCCACCTTCCTTACTTCGCCGGTATTTGTGGAACCAATTGATGGTCTTTCTTGACGCGAAGGTATGTAGTGATGTTCGTGCAGTTCAGATCAGCTTGGTTCGGACGGCCGTGCACTTAATGTTCATGAGGACGGACTGATAGTGTCGAAAGCAAGGGCACGCAATTCTCTGTAAAGAAGTAATGCGAGAAGTCCGAACTGCTCACCGACCAAGACTTCGACATTAACAGCAGCGAAGGCTTAATCGAAAGGCGACTTGCTGCTCAAGCTACATCTTAGGAAGTGTGAATGGAGGTGGAGAAAAGATCCTGATATCCTGTCCAAGCGGCTCAGATCCTCGAAAATCTAGAACCTAAGATAAAGTAAAAGAACTCCCAATTTACCAAATCGAAGAGAAAGCAAAGCAAATGAAAACCAATCGTAGAGGTTGCTTGCAATTCTTTTTGCAATCCGCAGCATCTGCTGCGTTCGAAAGTAAGGGAGACACCTATTTGCCTACAGCAGACGTCAATTCAATCTTGTCGCCGGCGTTAAAAGAAGCGCTAGATAGAATAGTTTCAGTCGAGCAAGACCTCGAGCGCAGCACCGACAAAGGGGGCGATACTGACTTGTCCGGGCAGTTACTTAGACTGAACGACAAAGGACAAGTGTCGTTGGATGCACTTCCCGAAAGCATCAAAAACGCTAGGCAAACCTCACATTATCACGCCATCAACTTTGGTGCGATTTGGGACGGTCAATCTCACCCACTCTCGGATTTTTTTGAGGCTCTAGAAGACGCACAAGTTGTCTATCCGCATGCAGACAGCTTGGAAGATGAAATAGACTGGGCCGCCACCCAAGCAGCTATTAACCAAGTTGTTTTGGATTGGGATAAGTCCTCTACTAGATTTGGTGCCGTGGTCCAATTGCCTTCTGGCGTTGGCCGTTTCAATCGCAGTCTTTTCTATCCCGCCAACGATGTGTGGATTTGGAAAAATCAACCCACCGTGAACATCCACGGTCACGGGCGTGGCGCAACGATACTGCAGTGGCGTGATAACAAAGCTCCGATCCATGACAACTACGTCGTTCAACCGCGG
Source organism: uncultured Parvularcula sp. (assembly GCA_937919225.1). GTDB lineage: Bacteria > Pseudomonadota > Alphaproteobacteria > Caulobacterales > Parvularculaceae > Parvularcula. Next base: position 1,058 of record CALFRH010000389.1, on the reverse strand, counting down.
CTTGCAAATGTTGAAAACGGCTTCGTGTCTTGGAGTGGCGAGCATTTACACCTGCATGCAGACTGCGAGCTCGCCCATTTCAGCATCATGGGACCGGGCAATTGGCGTGGTTGGAATGCCCCCGAAAGTGAAGCCGGGTTTGTCGAGCGTTATGGTTTTCAACCCGATGACTGGACGAAGGCTTACAATCCGAAAAATCCAAGAATTGGGCAAATTTACGAAAACTATAGTGGCATAAGTGCAGGGGAACGCACAGTCATTAGGAGTGTTTTCGTCTCCGGATTTCACGTCGGCGTGAATTGGCGAGGCGGTCAAAAAACAGCAGAACTACTATTTACCGACGGATGCTATTACGGTCTTTACGTAACTTTCACAGAAGCTGCGCATGGGGATTTTGTTTTGCAGAAGTGCAATATCTCCGGACGCTTTGCCGCCATTGCACTTGCGCCTGATGCAGGTTGGTACGGGCACGTAGACACCTGTTTTGTTGGTGGAGCGCCGTACGCAGTTTACAAAGAAGGCACAAATGAGGATTACTCCGACGCGCAAGCCCTCTCTGTGCATCAGGGGCATTGGAGGGATTTTGTTACAGGCTTATGGAGCCACTGTCAGTTCGAGAGCGTGGGCAATGCTGTTTTTGCTGAGGGTAACGTTACACGCCGTCACGAGTTACGCGACACGACATTACAAAACTGCATTTTTCGCGAGGTTCATGGCACCCAAACCTCGTTTCCTGCGTCTTCCAATGGGTACCGTGGCAGTATTCCCAGGGCCGCACTGATTGACGTTAAACGCTGGAGACGGGTCTCGATTGTAAGAAGCGTGGACCCAGATCGTTGGCGGCCGCGCGATCAAGCAACTTTTCGAGCCACTGATTTGCCTCAAGACGTCTACATTGACAGTTGCGACGGATTTATATCTGCGGCGCACAGCAGATCATTGCAGTTTTTTCATATTGCAAACCATGGTCATGTGCCTAGGGGCGTGATCAAACTTGAAGGGAACGGTTGGGCTGGTACTCTTTTTCGATTTGGAACCACTAATTATCCAGCTGCAAA
>CALFRH010000388.1 GCA_937919225.1 uncultured Parvularcula sp. | reverse complement strand
AGTTTTTGCACCACCCGCAAATCGGCCCCGCCCGCCAATAGGTGAGAGGCAAAGGCGTGGCGCAGAACGTGGGGGGACACTTTTTTGGGGTCAAGCCCCGCATCCTTCGCCAAAGCCTTCAGCACCTGGGCAAACCGGGCCGGGGTTAAGTGCCCCTCCTTCCCCCGCGAGGGGAAGAGGAAGGGCGATGCCTTATCCGCTGGGCTCATCCCAGAGAGGTACGCCGACGTGGCCGTCATCGCCTTTTGGGTGAGGGGCACCATCCGCTCCTTATTGCCCTTCCCCCGCACGATGAGATAGGGGCGGTCCGGATCAAAGGTGCCTTTCGGCAGGCTGCAAAGCTCTGACACCCTGAGGCCACCGGCATAAAGAAGCTCCAACAGGGCCATCAGCCGCTGAGCCTTTTGTACCTCTTTGTCCCCTTCCGCTGCAGATAGATAAGTCGCAGCTTGGGCAAGAAGGCTGTCCACATCCTCCACCGACAGTATTTTGGGCAAAGGCCGCCGTGTACGCGGACGGTCCAGGGTGACCGCGGGGTTTTCCTCAATCAGCCCATCATCCATCGCGAAACGGTAAAAGGAGCGCGTCGCCGACAGCCACAGCGCGGTGGTCGAGGCACTGCGCCCGGTCTCCCGCAGATGGGCCATATAGGCCGAAAGATCGTCCGGACGGGCGGACAGCAGGGTGCGCCGTTTCTTTTTTAAAAATGCCTCAAGCCGTCCCAGATCGCGGCCATAATTGCGCACGGTGCGGGGGGAGGCCCCCTGCTCCACCGTTAGCATATCGAGGAACAGACTAATCGGTCCGTTTACGGACTCATCATCACCGCGAGAGGCCGCCGCCCCGCTCAATTGCCCGCCGGCTTTACCCGCGGCACGGGGCGACCGTCGACAATACGGCCAGCCGCACCTAACCCAGCACCGCTCAAATAGGCTTGCGCCCCAGAACGGAAAGCCGCCTGGCGATCAAGCCATTCAAGATCGGCGCGGTCCCGTGCCCATCGGCTAATTTCACCGCGGACACCGCTTGGATCGTCGTCCGACCCCTGAAGGCCCATCAGGAAAACAAGGGATGCTGGCCCCTCACTCCCCGCCTCGGCGGCGTGAAGCCCTGCTCTTACGAAGCGCGCTAAGGGAACGGTATCGCCCCCGCTTCCCGTCGCAGCGGGCGTGAAGGCAGCAACGCTGTCATCAGTGAGGGTCACCCCAAGGTAAGATCCAATGCGGCGGGCCGACCCTGGGTCAAGCGCGGTATAAAGATTAAGAAGGTCCCCCGTCCGCGCGGAGGAGGTAGGGTCACTCGCATCTTGGGCCAGGGCTAAAAGCCATTTTTCGACGATATTGGACTGACCGGTCACCATTCCCGCCATGGCCACAATATCCGCCCGCGGGGCATAGCCCGACACCGGCTCAGCCGAATTGATCTGGGGCAAGAGGAGGAAGGACCGCGCGCGGAAGCCATCCCAATCCGTTGCCACACTATCAAGGGCGGTGGCGCGGGCCTCATATTGCTCTAGCGACCCTGGCGTTTGGATCGTCGCCGACAAAGGGGCCTCGCTCAAGCCGGCAGTCGGCATCGCATCAAGAAGGCTCCGCGCCTCGCTGGGCCCGATGGCCCGTGCACTGATGGCCCGCACCAAAGCCGCTTCGCGGGCCGCCACCGGCTGGCCCGTATCCCGCGCGACAGAGGCCGCAATGCCGAGAGGGACGGCATTCACAAGCTCAGGCGTCATCGTCACCCCCCGCTCCCGCAGCATCACCCAGTCAAAGACCGATTGCGCCACGTCAATCGTGGGGGTCCGCCCCGCCGCAAATTGCGTGAAGTGGGCCCGCTCGCGAGATGTCAGCGCATCCTGGCGATCAAGAAGCCCTAAAGTGAGGTCCGCCGCGCTCGTCTCCCCCGTCCTGACATAGCAAATGAACCGTAGCTTCACCCAAAAGGCATCGGTGCGCCCATCCCGCAGGCCCGCACCGCGCGCGCAGGCCGTGTCGGTCTGGCCGTTCATGAGATCCGCGTAGGCCACCACCTGGGACAGGGTGGGCTCGGTCCGAAGGCTTGGCACCAATTCAGCCAGAGACGCGGCGTCCTGGTAAAATCCCGCCTTCGCGGCGGTCAGAAACTTCCGCCCCGCCAGGGCATTGTCAGCCCCGCGGGGGCCATCGCCCGGCGACAGCGTCACACGCCGGAGAAGCTCTAACGGCAGTTGGTCGCCATAGGTGGACGGCACGCCGATAAGGAGGTCCTCCACCGCGTTGCGGTCCGCTCCCTGCCATAATTCCCGCGACAGGGCGCCGGTGGCCGGCGTCAGGGTCCCCAGGGCAAAGGCATTGTTATCAATGCGAGATTGCTCGATCTGAGCGGCCGCCCCGCCACTCATGATACCAGCCGCCCCGCTAAGCGCCATTGCAGCGACACACGCTCCCTTGGTCACGCGTATGCGCTGCACGTTTTTGTTTTTGAGCGCTGACTCCGCCAATCTCCAACCATAGTTGGACGCGAAGCGCTCGAATAACGCAACTAATCGTTTAAGTCCGCTCATTCCCACTACCGAGTCCCTCATTCCAGCTCGACCTCTTGTTCGATCACCCGTTGGGCCGGCTCCCGCCGGTCCCCCACCACATAAAGAAGAATGAGGGTCGACACGACCAGCGCAACTAAAAACAGCGTAAATCGCATGGATGTGTCATTCCTTTGACCGCTCTCAGCGATGTTGAAACAAAGCTCCAAATTGATCGTTTGCCACGGCTTGTCCGTGGCATCCACTGAATTGGACCCGCCTCGCCCAATGAATGGACAGTGCAGACAAGCCGTGGTGACCAAAAAAGCCCGAATTTCAACAAGCCTTATTCCTTTTGCCGTGGTTTTCGTCGCGCTGCAAACCAAGCCAAACGCTCTTTAATCAACTTCTCTGCGCCCCGGCCCGCAGGCGTGTAGAAGGCCTCGCGCTCCATCCCATCTGGGAAGTAGTCGAGCCCCGCGAACCCGTCTTGGGTGTCGTGGTCATAAACATAGCCCTCCGAATACCCCTCGTCCTTCATGAGCTTGGTTGGCGCATTCAAGGCGTGGGACGGCGGCATGAGGGAGCCTGTGTCCCGGGCGGCGGCCTTGGCAAGTTTTAAGGCCTTGTACGCCGCATTGGATTTGGGCGCGCTCGCTAGATAACTTACCGCCTGGCCAATAGCATGGTGCCCCTCAGGATCGCCAAGGGCCTCATAGGCCTGCCGCGCGGCAATCACGAGGGGCAAAGCCGCAGGGTCGGCGTTGCCCACATCCTCGCTAGCGACGACCGTCAGCCGCCTGAGGATAAAGCGCGGATCCTCCCCCGCCTCCAGCATGCGTGCGGTCCAATAAAGTGCAGCATCGGTGTCCGAGCCGCGGATGGATTTTTGCAACGCGCTGGCGAGATTATAGTGCCCGTCTTGTGCTGCATCATAGAGCGGCATACGCCGCTGGACGAGGGCGCTGAGCCCCTCTTCATCCAAGGGGGGTGCGCCTTCGGGCAAGCTCGCGATTTCTTCAATCAGCCCTAGGAAGAACCGGCCATCCCCATCCGCAAGCGTGTAGAGAGCCTCCCGCGCAGCATCCGACAGCGGCAAGTCGCGGCCCAGATGCGCCTCCGCCCGGGTTGCGAGCTGACGAAGGGCGTCTTCTTCAAGGCGGTGCAGCGTCAGCACCTGCGCCCGGGATAGGAGCGCGGCATTGAGCGCAAAGGACGGGTTCTCCGTCGTCGCGCCGACAAGGGTGACAGTGCCACTTTCCATCACCGGCAAAAAGCTATCCTGTTGCGCCCGATTAAACCGATGTATTTCGTCTACGAATAAAAGGGTGCCGCGCCCCGCCGCCCGGCGCGCCTCGGCCGCGGCAAACACTTTGCGCAAGTCCGCCACGCCGGTGAAAATCGCGGAGATTTGCACAAAATCGAGGTCCACCCGGTCTGCCAATAGGCGAGCAATGGTGGTCTTTCCGACCCCCGGCGGGCCCCAAAAGATAAGGGAGCTGAGACGCCCCTGCGCCACCATCCGGCCCAAAGGGCCACCCGGTCCCAGCAGGTGATCCTGCCCTACCACCTCTTCCAGGGTTTGCGGCCGTAACCGATCGGCCAAGGGCCGCGGTGCCTCGTCATCAAGGCCCGCCGCGCCGAAGAGATCGTCAGCGATGACTAACGCCCAATCTGTAGGGTCGAAACACGACCATTGGCATCTGCAATCCGTAACACAAAGCGACGAGTGGGCTCCTGCAGAACCCGTTCGAGGTCTTTGACCCGCTCGACCTCCTCGCCATTCACACTCAAAATCGTCTGCCCTCTGCGTAAGCGGTAGCGGGTAGCGAGACTGCCCCGCTGAACGGCCATGATGACCACGCCTTCGGACATCGGGCTGCGCCCCAATTCATCCGCCAAAGCCGGGGAGAGGTTCGCCACCGTCACGCCAAAGAGGACATGCTGGCCCTCCAGCTTGGTTTCGTTCCGCTTAGGGGTCTCCGGCGGATAGTCGAGCTTGACGTTCAGCGTCCGCTCTTTCCCATCCCGCAAGATTTTCACCGGAAGCCGTTCGCCCACGGGGCGCGTCGCTGCACGAAACCGAAGGGCCTCAGCCTCAAACACGTCCTGGCCCCCAATTTGGAGGACCACGTCCCCTTCCTTAAGGCCCGCTCTATCTGCCGGCCCCCGCGGGAAAACTTCGCCGATGATTGCCCCAATCGGCCGGTCAAGGCCCACGGCCGCCGCCAGGGAGGCATCGACCTTTGATCCCTGCACCCCAAGCCACGGGCGGCGGACCATATCTTGTCCGCCCACGGCGGAGGCGACCACTTGGCTGACCAAATTCCCCGGGATGGCAAAACCGATCCCGTTCGAGCCACCGGAGCGGGAATAGATTGCTGTGTTCACGCCGAGTAGCTTGCCGTCCACATCGACAAGCGCCCCGCCGGAATTGCCAGGATTGATCGCGGCATCCGTCTGTATAAAGAATTGAAAGTCAGAGATAGAGGCCGCCGTGCGGGACAAGGCGGAGACGATGCCGCTGGTCACCGTTTGGCCCACGCCGAAGGGGTTCCCGATGGCGAGCACAATATCCCCCACTGCCGCCGCATCACTATCGGCAAAGGTAAGATGGGGTAGCGTGCCCTCGGCCTCGATCCGAAGGATAGCTAAGTCCGTTTGCGGATCGGTGAGGATCACCTCAGCCTCAAACTCACGCCGGTCGGCCAGGACCACTTTAATAGCGCCCGCATTCTCCACAACGTGGTTGTTGGTGACCACAATGCCCTCAGGGTCCACAATGACGCCGGAGCCGAGGGAGCTTTCCACACGCTGACGGGAACGGCTCTGCGGAACCCCGCCGAAAAAGTCGCGGAAGAACGGATCATCGAAGACCGACCGCATTCGCTGGGTCACCACACGCTTGGTATAGATATTCACCACCGCGGGCGCGGCATCCTCCACCACCGGGGCATAGGTCGCGCGCAGCTCCAGATCATTGCGGGGCTGCGTTTTTTTGTCGTCGCTCACCGAGAAAAAGGTG
>CALFRH010000387.1 GCA_937919225.1 uncultured Parvularcula sp. | reverse complement strand
TGCTCACATTATGATGGTTCGCAAGAGACGTAACGGGTTTACCCCCCCCAGAATCGGAGCGAGAGAATGATAAGATCGTTTTTGTTCGTGATCGGAATTTTGACCCTGCTTATTGCGGCGGCCGCTTATTATATACTCTTCACGGGCCCGCCGCTGCATAAGCCTTCTGATCTGTCGGATTTCATCGACACGCCCGAGAGCCCTATTCTCGTCTCCGATATATCCGCCATCGCGGCTGACACGCAAATCGATCGCGATGTCGGGATCGTACTGAGGGATGGCACGCGTTTATCGGCAAACGTGTTTCGCCCGAAAGCTGAGGGTCTGTATCCCGTGGTCATGGCGTTTACGGCCTACCACAAGGATGAGACGCCCCTTCAATATCCTGATTATCTCCGCTTGAACGCCACGGCGGAATATGATTCCGGAACTATCCGTGTCAGCGAGTGGACGCCCTGGGAGGCGCCCGATCCGGCTTATTGGGTCGGCCAAGGCTATGCGGTCGTGATCGTTGATAGTCGCGGTTACGGCCTCTCTGAAGGCACGGCCGGGGTGCTGAGCATTCAGGACCGCTATGATTTCCATGATGCCATCACCTGGGCGGGTACCCAGTCCTGGAGCACGGGTGATGTTGGCCTAACCGGCGTGTCCTACCTCGCCATCGCTCAATGGATTGCAGGAACGGACGCGCCCGTGCACTTGAAAGCGATCATGCCATGGGAAGGCCAGAGCGACAATTTTCGGGAAGTCCTATTCCATGGCGGTGTGCCCGAAACCGCTTTCACGAATTTCTGGCTAACCCGCGTGCGCAGCAAGGCCAATAAAACCAGCCTGCCACCACATCGGATCATGCGGTTCGCTGGAGCGCGGCCGATGCTGATGAAACGCGTCTCTGCCCGCGCGGCGCCGTCTGGCATTTCTTTGGAGGACATCACTGTCCCGGCGCTCATCTGCGCCAGCTGGTCAGATCATGGCATGCATACGCGCGGGTCATTTGAAGGGTTCAAGCAAATCCCTTCGACGCAAAAGTGGGTCTATACCCACGGCCAGCCAAAATGGGATGTCTATTATAGCGACGAGGCAAAAGCCGTTCAGACGGCATTCTTCGATCATTTCTTGAAAGGCGAGGAAAACGGGTTTGATCAGCGCCCATCCGTACGCCTGGAAGTGCGCGAAACGCGCTCAGATTATTCGGTCCGCTACGAAGATGATTGGCCTCTGGCTTCCACCGTCGCAACACCATTATACTTGGCTTCAGACGGTCGACTAGATGATGCCTCGTTCGCATCGGCCCAGAGCGAAACCTATGCCGCACGCGAGGGCGCCGTAGGGTTCCGTAAAACCTTCGCCGAAGACACGGAAATGACCGGCAATATGAAACTCAGACTTTGGGTTGAAGCTGAGGGCGCGAAGGACATGGATCTGTTTGTTGCGATCAAGAAGTATGATGCAGACGGAAAAGAGGTCACCTTCTATGGCAAAGCCGGATATGCCAAAACGCCAGTTGCGCTGGGATGGTTACGTGTTTCACAACGCGAGCTTGATCTGGACCGATCGACGCCGCTTCAGCCCTTCCTCAAACATGAGCGCAGTCTGAAGCTCTCACGGGGTGAAGTGGTTCCGATCGAAGTCGAAATCCTGCCAAGCAGCACCCTGTTTCGGGCGGGCGAAACGCTTGAGGTTGCTATCCAGGGGCATGATCATTTCAAGCACCACGCGCTCGCTCATGAGAAGATCGTCAATCAAGGCCGCCACGTCATTCACTTTGGAGGCGAATATGACTCACATCTCCTGGTACCAATAATTCCGCGCGGAGGCGCCTCTTGAAAGAGCAAGCGTAGACAATCGAATTTACACTCGTCCACTAAACCAATCGACCATCTCCTGAGGCTTCTGACTGAAATATCGATACCCTTCATACCTTACCGGCGTGCCTTCAATCCAAAGCAGCTTTTTGTCGGCATTGGGTAGCTTATCGTAAATCCCCTGAGCGTCAGAAGGCTTAGTGGTCATATCGTCTTTCACCTGAACCACCATAGTCGGCACGGTGACCGCGTGCGCACGGGCGATGGCATTGGAATCTGTATGCCGGAAGCTCGAATAGTAAGCGTATCGCTCATTGAATTTTTCGACGGCGTTCTCGACCCCATTGTCGATCAATGCGCGTTCTATAAATGGCGCCGCCGATAGCGGTTGGAGCGCGATCATGCATTTGATGTGAGCGAATTCTTCTGGATGCTTTTCCATCGCGATGAAGGTGGAGTTGCAGCCCATACAAAGACTGTGAAGTCCGACCTTCGCGTTGGGCATACGCGCCTTGGCGTAGCGGACCGGGCCGATCACGTCGCGCCACTCAATCGCGCCAACCCCCGTAATGCTGCCGGCGCCGTCTGCGGAATGGCCGTGCCCGCGCAGGTCATAGGTCAGAATGTTAAACCCGGCCTCATGAAGCGCTTTATACGCTTCGATGAAATTCACCTCGAAACCGCCATTACCTGTCCACGGCTCCAAGTGGCCGGCATAGCCGTAACGGTTGGCGCCGATGAAGTGGTTGCAGATGATGAGCTTGTCGCTGCCTTCCCGTGGTATGAACCATCCATCCAGCATGACGCCATCCATGGCGGGGAAGAACACGTCCTCATACTCGAGGCCATAATCCGATGGGCGTCGAAGGATCGGGGTGCGGAATGAGTAGCTTACACCTTTAGCGATTTGATCGATCAGGGCTGATTCTTGTTCTGGGGTCATCATGGCATGGCTCTTTTGGGATTCGGAATGAGATTGCGCGGGAAAGGAGACGGACGCCCCAGCAGCGAGGGCTAGAGCGCTAAACTCACGACGCGAGAGATTGAGGTTTGTATCTGGCATTTTACATTTCAAGATTTTTTGTAAAGCTTCGTCTACTTGACATTTTGTTCGATAATGTCAAGTGAGAAAGTTATGACCGATACAGAAACGCAAGTTCTCGATGCGACGATCCGAGCTGTCTCTGATCTGGGTATGCGAAAAACATCAATGAGTGATATTGCGTCGCGCGCCGACGTTTCGCGACAGACCGTGTACAATTTGTTCGGCACCAAAGACGCCATCTTTCATGCTGCAATTGAATATATGGGCGAGCAATGGCGCCAAAATGCGCGAAAGCGACTGGTGAAATGCGATACGCTGTCTGGACAATTGGATGTGCTGATCAAAGTCTTCGCGATCGATGCCTTCAAATTCAGTCATTCGTCTTCGTTTTCGACCGACATGTTCGTTGAGGCCTATCTTTCGGCGCCTAACGCGATCGAACACTTCATCGCGGAGAACAGAAAACTCTATCGGGAAGTGTTTGAGCCGTATGACACCGTCCTTTCGACGAAAAACAGCTCTGCAAAAATCTTGGCGGATCACTTTGACATGGTGTGCAGATCCTATATCCGCGACGCCCGATCGCTCAATCATCTGCGCGAACTGACCTCAACACACAAAGAACTCATTCTGGCTGCGGTACGCGATTAAATTCGTGATGTGAGCAATTGCAGAGACAAGCTCAGCGGTCCGAGTGCTGAATTAAGATGGCTTCGGCGTTTTAAACATTTGAATTGTCCGTCAGCTGGCAAACGCTATATGCCTTCCGGACACTCAAGCCCGCATCCAGAAATGATGGAGAACGCCGTGATGAAGCGACTATTTTCTGCCCTTACGATTGGGATCGCACTCGCGTGGACGACCTCCGCTCAAGAGCCATATGAACCAAGGCCGCTCGAGGAATTGTTGATCGCGGACGTTTCCTACAATGAGGACATTCCAACCCCCGCAGACGTCACCGGTTACGAGGTTGGGGAAATCATCTGGCCACATGAACTGGTCATTCAATATGTCCGAACCGTGGATGCCGTCTCCGATCGTATGATGGTCGAGCAAGTCTCGGAGAGTCATCTCGGACGTCCAATCCTCGCAATATATGTCTCTAGTCCAGAAAACCTGGCACGACTTGAAGAGATTAAAGCGGGTCGTGCGGCGGTCCTCACCGGTGATGCTCCGGGGGTCGATATAGGCGTGCAACAGATCAAATAAGGTGTGCATGGATCAGAACCGTCATCTTATGATTCCGCCCCTTTAATGGTGTATCATCTCGCAGCCGCGCTGGATGCAGCCACAGAGTCTTTGCTCAACGACAATCTTGTGATCCTGATGACGACGCTCAATCCAGATGGCGCGAGCCGAATGGCGAACTGGGTCAATTCTCATCGCGCCGCCGTGCCCGTCGCCTATCCATCGCACAGAGAGCATACCGGCTTTTTTGCAGGCGGCCGGACCAATCATTATTTCTTTGATCTCAATCGGCAATGGCTCCCCGTCGCGCAACCAGAGCATCGTGGGCTTGTGCCGCACATTCAGGAATGGCTACCGCTGCTCGTCGTCGACAAGCATGAGATGGGATCAAACTCGACCTTCTTTTTCAGCCCGGCCGCGGAGGATCAAATCAATCCACTGTTCGATGAAGAAGTCTATCAAATCACCGCGGAGCTCAGCGAAAGCCTTTACGACGTGTTTGATGGCCTGGGCCAACTCTCCGTCAGTCAGGAATTCTTCCCGAATTATTATCTCGGATATGGCTCGAGCTATCCAAGTCTATTGGGAGCCGTTCCATTCTTGTTCGAACAAGGATCGGCCCGAGGCATGGTGCAAGATACAGACAATGGTTTGAAACGCTATGACCAGACGATCCTGGAACAGTTTCAAGCGGCCGTCGCCTTGCTTGGAGAGGCGGCGCAGCAACGCGAGCGACTGCAAGCGTTCCAACAACGCTGGTTCGCCGACTCCTCTGATAAAGCCCGAGCAAACCCAACCAAGGCTTATGCGTTCACATCGAATGATCAGGGACGGTTCGCGCACTTCCTCGATCTGCTGAACGCACACGCGATTGATGTTCGCTTCTTGGAGTCGGATCAGACGATTGATGGGACACTCTATCCCGCCAATCGAAGCGCTGTCGTCTATCTGGATCAAGCGCGATACGCGCTGATTGAAGGTATATTCGCCGTTCAAACTCCACCTGAAGATCAAGTCGTGTTTTACGACATTTCGGGCTGGACTCTGCCACATGCATTCGGTCTCAAACATACCGCGCTGACCGCGCGCCAAGCGGGACGGATCGATGCTGGCACAGCCGCTTCCACGGCGGGGCGCAGCGCGCCCATTCTGCCACCCGCGCCAGGAGATGATGTTCTGGCCTATGTCATCGACTGGTCACACTTCAATGCCCCGCGTGCCGTCAACCGGATCTTGCGCCACGAGCTGCGGGCCAAAGTGATCCCCGATCCCGTACGCCTGGAAACGCCAAACGGTTTTGTTGATGTCCCGCGTGGCGCCGTCCTCGTACCAACGCGCCGCCAAGACATGTCTGCGGACGACATATACGCGTTGATCGTGCGGGCCGTTGAGGAAGATGGCGTTACCGTCCACGCATCGCTCACCTCAAGAACGCCTTCCGGCTCAGATCTGGGTGGTTTCAGCGTGGACGCGCTGGAAGCCCCT
>CALFRH010000386.1 GCA_937919225.1 uncultured Parvularcula sp. | reverse complement strand
TGGTGATCCCGGTGGCGTTATCAAGCGCTCCGGGCACGCCCTTTTTTGCGTCAATGTGTGCGGTAAAGACGATCTTTTTGGGCGCCTTTGGATTGATAAAGCCAATGACGTTTTTTGCCTTTGAAGGTTTGCGGAAGCATGCGGAACACAACCGTATCTTTTTGCCAGCATGTGCTGCCAAAGTGCGTCCGGCGTCGATAGAGACCGAGACAGACGGTATTTCAAAATCGCCATCTTCGATGACAGGTGGCCCATCGCTTGCGCAGATAATCGCAGCCGCCTTAGACGCCTCCATCGCTGCAATAATCGCCTGCTGCGCGGGGTCCTGGTAGAAGGGAAATTTCTTTGGCAGCAAAGGTTCTTGAACAAAATCCCCAATGAGCAAGAGGATCGATCCTGTGGCCTGAACTTCACCAAGCTCCCTTGCGGTTGAAGCAACCACCATCGGGGCTTCAAGGTCGCATCCGTCCGAGTAGGGGTTCGCTAAACATCCAAGGTGTGTTCCGTTGCCGGTCGCGACATATGCTGTACCGTCCTCCCAGTCCAACGCATCAAAGTCGTGCTCCGTGACTTTCCAGCCCAAGTTCCACAGAACATCGTGGAAATACGCGCTTGCGTTTTGATTGCCAGCTGAAGCGACGCTTCGATCCGAAATGGCGACCGTTAGTTTTTGCAGATGCTCTTCAACGTCCGCGCGAAGATTGGTGATGCTAGGATTCGCTTGCTCCATTCGCTTTTCATGTGACCCCACACTCATGATGAAAACCTCCTTCTAGCGTCCTGTTCCGTTACACCCAGCGAAGCGGCGACAGCTGGCCATCCAACACCGCGGCGGCGCAATTCACCGATCTGCCCTCGGAGAAGCTTGGTTTCACCCTCAATCAGCTGTGAAGTGGCAGAGACATGGCTAAGAAGAACTTCATCGCTTGTACCAGCGAGCGCCTCATCTGTCGGGGACACCGTCTCCAAAGCGTCGCGCACTTCGATCGTTCTGACCCCAACACTGATACAATCGTCGCAGATGTTTACTTCTGGCCCAGCCAGTAGGGCCTTGGTTTGGTCGGCCTTCCTTCCACAAAAAGAACAACAGAGCATGATGAATTCCTTTCTCATCACTGGTGTGCTGAAGAGTTTGAAAACACGTTGATCACGATCACGCCGGCGATGATCAAGCCGATGCCGCAATAGCCTGCTATGTCTAAGGATTGCCGAAAGACTAGCGCGCCCGTCAACGCGACAAGAGCTGTGCCAGCGCCTGCCCAAACCGCATATGCGACGCCCAAAGGCAGGACACGCAACGATAGCGACAAAAAGTAAAGAGCCACTATGAATGCAGTCAATGTCAATACAGTTGGCCCCATTCGCGTGAAACCCTCTGAGGACTTAAGAGCAGAGCTTCCAGCGACTTCTGCTAGAATGGCAAGACCGAGAAAGAACCAGTGCATTTGTCACTCCCAATTGCGGATCAATTGAAAGATTGCCTGGGCGATGTCCTCAGAGAGCCTATTGATCGCCTTTGTTGAGGCGGCTGCTTTGCCGAATTGGACCTGCAAAGAGGCGCCATCCATTAGCGCGACCAGAACTGCCGCGAGCCCCTGTCGGTTGTTTGCCTCCAAATCCGGTCTCTGAACCTCGATCAAAGACGCCACTTGTTCGAACACCGCAATATAACCTTGAGACTTAAGATCGGCGAAGCGCTGCTTATGTAACGCAAGGCCTTCAGCGATTGCATAAAACTGCCCCGCTTCACTGGCGTGATGGGTCAGGATTGCGTGAACAAGCTTGAAGGTGGAGGATTGCGGGTCAGTAGAGTCCCACTCCGCATCAACCGCGAGTTCAAGTGATTGGTTGATTTCCCGTGTAATGACGGCTTCGACTAAATCGTCCTTGTTGGGAAAGTAGTACTGTAGGTTCCCAACGGAGATGCCCAGAGAGGACGCAATCTGGCGAAGCGATAGCTCATGGTAACCGTCTGCCAGCAGAACGCGACGAGCCGCAGCCAGAATTTCGGTCCGGCGCTCTTCGCCTTTCGTAACCTGTGACACTGCATTGCTCATACCCTGGCTCGCCATCCAATTTCCAACTAAGAATAGGTCAATGACCCATTTAGGTCAACGACCTATTATGCTTTAAGTTCAGCGAGAGGGCACCACCCTTAGAGCGGTCCTTGATGCGGAGCGCAGCATTGGTCGGAATGGGCTCTGACCGTGCGGCATAAGGCCGTTGGGGCGGATTGCTATAGCTGGATGCCAACACAATGTAGGACGGTACGGACCTTCGGTTGTCAAACGTGAAGGCCCGCAATTGATTTCTGGGTTTTTCAGGAGAGGTGATGGACGTCCTGCAGGCCATAGACAGGGGTTGGAATACTTTCCATCCGCGCTTTGATCTGCAATGACAAAAACTGCGAGTAATGACGTGATTGGTGCAGGTTGCCGCCATGCATCCAAAGGTTTGGCACCTGCGTTGGTTTCCACATGTTGCGTTGCTCGCCCTCCCAAGGACCAGGATCCTTGGTGGTATCAGAACCAAGGCCCCAGCACTTGCCAAGCTTGTCAGCCATGTCCTGACCCATCAGATCGGCGACCCATCCATTCATCGAGTTGTAGCCGGTCGCATAGACCACTAGATCGGCATCAAGGTGCGTGCCATCATCCAGGATCACGCCTGTTTCGTCCAGTGCCGTGACCTGTCCGCGTTTCAGTTTGACCTCGCCGTCGATGATAAGCTGACTTGCGCCCACATCAATGTAGTACCCCGATCCACGTCTAAGATACTTCATGAACAGTCCGCTTTCGTCATCACCCCAATCCAGCCAGAACCCAGCTTTTTCCAGCCCGTCGTAGAAGTCCTTATCCTGCTCTTTCATGGTAGCGTATGCGGGGATCTGGAATTCGTGCAGGATGCGATAAGGTAGCGAAGCAAATATCATATCTGCCTTTTCTGTCGTCACGCCCGCGTTCACGGCCCGTTCGGAGTAAAGATCGCCCAATCCTACCTCCATCAAGGTCTCTGACCGCACAATATGCGTTGATGACCGCTGCACCATGGTGACGTCTGCATCGCTCTCCCAAAGAGCCGCGCAAATGTCATGGGCCGAGTTATTCGATCCCACGACAACAACTTTCTTGCCCTTCCAAGCATCGGGGCCGTCATGTTCCGAGGAATGCTGCTGCACACCCTTGAACGTCTCGATACCCGGGAATTCTGGCATACGCTTCTTGCCCGACATGCCAGTCGCCATAACAAGCTGTGTAGGCTTGAGCACGCCCTCTTCACCATCTCGGTCAACGACGATAGTCCACTCGCCTTTTGCTTCGTCAAGCGATGCAGATTTGGCAGTGGTGCGGGACCAATAGTTCAACTCCATCACATTGGTGTACATTTCCAGCCAATCGCCGATCTTGTCCTTTGGAGAAAATACCGGCCAATTTTCAGGGAACTTTATGTAGGGAAGATGGTCATACCAGACAGGATCATGAAGGCAGAGAGACTTGTAGCGGGTCCGCCAGCTGTCACCGGGTCGAGCATTCCGTTCAACTATGATAGTCGGAACTCCAAGCTGTCGCAGGC
>CALFRH010000385.1 GCA_937919225.1 uncultured Parvularcula sp. | reverse complement strand
GGTTTCGTCCTCATCGCTGCCATCATCATATGGTTAAATTGAATCCACGAGCTAGAGCATCTTGCGGCCTGATTAAATCAGGCCGCAAGATGCTCTAAGAACCACTGGCCATCCACGCCATTCTCTCACTATTGTTATCATAAGTCGATTAGGCAAGAGTGTACGCTGTAAACAGCGTCGACCTCGGCTGGCCTTTCTGCCTTACGGGGGTGAAAGGATTAGACTATCATGGGGTTCACTGCTGGCCTGGAAGAGGGCATCAATTGGCTCTTTGAACCGCTCGCCAACATTTCATCGACTATCATTTTTTACTCGATCCCGGTGGGGGAGGCCTCTTTACCGCTGATCGTGGTGTGGTTGGTGGCGGCGGCGGCGTTCTTCACCGCCTACTTCCGCCTCTTAAACATCCGCGCCTTTGGTGTTGCTGTTCGCATCGCCTTTGGGCGCCTTGATAGTGTGAAGGAGAATACGGAACGGGGTAGCGCAGGGGAGATCGACCATTTCCAGGCGCTGACAGCCGCGGTCTAGGGCACCATGGGCCATGGCAATATTGCGGGGGTGGCGGTTGCGGTGGGCCTTGGCGGTCCTGGCGCCATCTTTTGGATGATCCTGGCGGGGTTTTTGGGCATGTCGACCAAGATGGTCGAATGCACCCTGGGCGTTCTTTATCGCCAAACCGAGGCGGATGGGTCCATCTCCGGGGGGCCCATGTACTATCTGAGCGAGGGGTTCGCTCGCCGCGGCGCGCCTATGCTGGGTAAGGCGCTGGCGCTCTTTTGTTCGGTCATGCTGATTGGGTTTACCTTTGGGGCGGCCAACCTGTTCCAAGTGAACCAATCGTTCCAGCAGGTATCAGCGCTCACGCCCCTTGATAGTGGGTTCCTCTATGGAGCGATTATCGCCCTCGTGGTTGGCGCGGTGATTATCGGCGGTATCAAGAGTATTGGGAAGGTCACCGCGACCATTGTGCCCTATATGTGCGGGACCTATATTCTCACCGCCCTTGCCATTGTCTTTGTGCGCATTGATGAAGTACCGGACGCGATCGCGGTTATCTTTACCGAGGCCTTTGCCCCCACGGCGGTGGCAGGCGGGATGGTGGGGGCGATGATCCAAGGGTTCCGCCGGGCCGTCTTCTCCAACGAGGCAGGGTGCGGGTCTGCGGCGATTGCCCATTCCGCGGTGAAGACCAATGAGCCCGCGACCCAAGGGCTGGTCGCGATGCTGGAGCCCTTTATTGATACAATCCTTGTCTGCTCTGCGACGGGTATCGTCATCGTCCTATCGGGGGCCTATCTTGACCCCTCCTTGCAGGGAATATCGCTTACGTCTGCTGCCTTTGGCAGCGTCTTTTCTTGGGCTCCTTATATGGTGATGATGGCGGCCGTGCTGTTCGCGGTGTCGACCATGATCTCCTGGTCATATTACGGGGTGAAGGCGTTCAGCTACATCGCAGGCCGATCAGCATTTAAGGAGCAGGCGTTCCGCCTTTCTTTCTGTGCGCTGGCTCTCGTTGGTGGAGTCGTCAGCCTTGATTCCGTGGTCGGCTTTTCGGACTCGATGATCTTTGCTATGACCATTCCCAACATTATCGGCCTTTACGTCATGGGCCCTGAGGTGAAGGTAGAAATCAACCGTTACTTGAAAAAGTTGCGTGAGGCTGGCGCCATCCGGTAGGGCATTGACTCCCTCTGGGTAGGGCCGACAGCCTGCCCTAGGCTGAATCGACATTCATTGCATCCATAGCATGGCCGCGGCGAGATGGATGAAGCCGAGGAAATGTGCGGCCCTGCGGTCATATCTTGTTGCAATACGTCGGAAATGCTTGAGCTTATTGAAACAGCGCTCAACGGTATTTCTTTTCTTGTAGGCCTCGAAATCGTAGGGGATCGGGCGCTTACGGGTCGGGTTGCATGGGATGACAGCTTGTGCCCCGATATTGGCGACGGCGGCGCGGATGGCATTGCTGTCATAGGCCTTGTCAGCCAGCACGCGGCGGGGCGTGAGTCCATCCAGCAGAGCGATGGCGAGGGGTGCGTCACCGCGCTGTCCGGGCGTCAAAATCAGGCGTAGCGGGCGGCCCAACCCATCGACGGCCATGTGTATCTTGGTCGTTAGTCCGCCTCGGGAACGCCCCAAAGCCTGGTCCCCCCTTTTTGGCCGCCGCCCTTGCCGGTGGCTGCCTGCTGGTGTGCCCGTACCAGCGTTGAGTCGAGCGAGACATAGTCATTGTCGGGATCGTCGATCAGGTGCTCGAAGACCCGTTCCCACACACCCGCCTTCGCCCAGCGCGTGAACCGTTTGTGCAGCGTCTTCCACTTGCCGTAGCGTTCAGGCAGGTCATGCCAGTGGGCGCCTGAGCGCAACACCCACAAAACACCGTTGACAAAGAGCAGGTTATCAGCACCCGACCGCCCCGGATCACCGGTTTTGCCAGGCAAGAGCGATGCAATCTTTGCCCATTGCGCAGCAGTCAACTCATAACGCTTCGGCTTGACCATAGACAGGTCTCCTGATCAACGAATCTGGAAACCCATGAATCACACATCACAACGAATGTGAATCGTGAATGTCGATTGAACCTAGAGCTGTCCTTCAATCGTTAGGATGAATTTGATGGATACTCTTTGATCATCGAAAAATAGTCGGCGATGGAGATGCGTCACCGGACGTCCGCGCAATAACCGTCCACAACACAGCTTTCATCAAAGCATGGTTTCAGTGCTTCCAAACCTCCCTCATGGGTCGCGCAATTGTAGCGGCGTATAGACTCGGATATCTCAGTGTCGTTTTGCGTTGGCTTATACTCCTTTTTGAAGGTTGCAACATATCCCAAAAAGGATGCTTGCGGTGAACATAGAGTTGGGTCTGCTTGACCTAATCAGTCGTGGTCCGACACGATCACTAGCAACGTTATTTATCAAGCATGCTTATAATATTGCTGATTTTGAATGACACCTGTTATGATGCCCCCATTAACGCGCTTGGATTGCAGATGCCTTGGGAAAATCCTGCGGACGTGACTGAGAGAAGGGTGAAGATGATACGGTTTATAGTGCGATTTGTGCTGCGATCATATGTTCCTGCGATGGCCATTATCGCTATTTTCTGCGCGCAACATTCAAACTCCTATGCGGGAGACATCGCTGTTGATGATCTTTATGCTGGGCGTTTGTTGCCTGACGAGGTTGTGGACTCGTTTTCCCATGGCGATCAGTTTTTCGCCACAAGAACGGTGAAGTCCGGTCGTAAAACCCCATTGCCTTATGCGTCACAGCCTCTTGAGAACTTTGTTATGCAGTATAAGGGACGGCAATATGATCTGTACGACATTCTTTCGCTCAATCGTATCGCCGGGTTGCTGGTGCTGAAGAAGGGGGAGATTGCCTTTGAAACGATGCAGCTTGGGCAAGATCATTCAACGCGATGGATGTCGATGTCTGTCACAAAAACCATCTCCGGACTGTTAGTCGGGGCGGCTATTCAGGACGGATACATATCGAGTGTTGATGATCCCGTTACGAAGTATGTACCTGCCCTTGTGGGAACAGCATATGACGGCGTCACTATCCGTCATGTTTTGACGATGCGATCTGGTATTGCTTGGACTGAGGTGCAAGCAGACCCCAAATCGTCTCGTGGGCGTTTGTTGGCGGTGCAAAAAGAACAGCGTCCAGGCGCATGGATTGATTTTGTGCGCACCCTTGAACGCCAAGCACCACCGGGAGAGGTGTGGAATTACAGTACCGGCGAATCGCAGGTGCTGACGGCGGTATTAACCGGGGCCTTGGACATGCCCGTATCAGAGTATCTTTCTAAGCGTATCTGGAAACCCATCGGTGCTGAACGGAGCGCACACTGGTGGCTTGATGCGCGGGGAGGGACTGAAATTGGGGGGAGCGGTTTTTCGGCAGTATTGAGAGATTATGGGCGGTTAGGACTGTTTTTACTGAATGAAGGACGCGTTGCGGACGACCAAGTTCTACCGGATGGTTGGATGACCGCTGCGACAATGCCTCAGCAAATGGGAGAGAGCTTCATTCCCTACGGCTATCAATTGTGGCTCATTGATAAGATGATGAAACAGGCTTCTGGGCAGTGCGGTCAACAGGCTTATGGTGCTTTGGGGGCCTATGGGCAGGTAATTTATATTAATCCGTCTGCGGAAACGGTCATAGTGATTTTGAGCGCTTTGCCAAAGGCCATGATTGAGCCGCCAATTGATCATCTTTCTGTACTCGCCTCTATATGTGAGGCGCTTCTTTAGAGCGTCTTGCGGCTAACGTGGGTCAGCGAAAGTCGGCTCACGTGCAAAAAGACAAAGACCCTCTATAGCATCGAGCTGGTTCATTCAGAAAACCCGATGCCAATAGAGCCTGTCTGGGCATTACGCCTTTCTGGCGATGCGTCCTGTGAGTATCGTGCGGAGGCGGTATATTGTGGCGCTGTCGCTGATTCGAGGGTCTCCGGCGTCCACGTCAGCGCTCTCCAAAACGTTTACGGCATCAGGCGTTTTGATTGAATCACTGACTGCCTCGCCACTCAACCCTCAAATGTTAACCTTGGACGAGCTCTCAGCCTTTCCATCCGCTGCCTGAAGGAAGCCCACATCGGGTTCCGTTGTGGGCACGCCAATGCGGGCGGCTTCGTCCCGTTGGGCCATGAGCTTAATGCGATACTTCGTCTGAACGACGGACACGCCCGCCATGATGAAGATGACGAAGTAGAAGCTGGCTTTCGACATGGCCTGCACTTCATATCCAAAGAGTTTCATATGGGCGAGGTGACCGCCATCGGTGACGAGCAAAATGCCAACAACCAACAAGATAAACAGCCCAAGAACCTCATAGGCGCGGTTTTGCTCTAAGAAGCGCGCCACATGGTCCGATAGCCAGATCATCATCGCCCCCCCGGCGATAATGGCGGTGGCCACCAACAGGAACGTGTCGGATAGGGCCACGGCGGACAGAAGGCTGTCAAAGCTGAAGACCAAATTCATCACCACAATGAGGGTAATGGCCGAGGCAACCGAGCGTTTTCCCGCTGTCTCCGCATGTTCTAGATGATCTACGGAGAGGAGGTGGAAAATCTCCTTCATGGCGGTCCAGATGATGAACGCCCCGCCGAAAATGGTGATCACGGCCCTGAACGTGAATTCGCCCACCACGGGTCCTGTATCAAACGAAAAGAGGGGAGCACTCAACGCTGAAAACAGTGACAGGATCACGAAGAGCAGGACGATGCGGAACAGGACCGCAATGCCGATGCCCAGCTGGCGGACCATCCTCTGTTTGGAGGGTTCGACCCGACGGCTCTCAATCGTGATGTAGAGAAGGTTATCGAACCCCAATACCGCCTGCAGTAAGATCAGCATCAGGAAGGTAAAGAGGTTAGGAAGAGTGAAGAGCCCTTCAAGGCTGAAAATATCGGTCATTGGGGTCCCCGTTTTTGGGTTCGTTGTGGGTCAGCCAAGTTTTTTTGCTCCCCGCGGTTTGTCCATGGGGGCCGGTCCACTGAGGCGGGTTGTCGGATATCCATGCGAGGCCACAGATAAGCCGTGGCCATCAGGTACCGTCAACCGATCGCTTAATTGCAGTTGCATCATTGCATTCCGACCCTCGACCTTGCGTTTACCGTGGTTTGGCCGAGGACCAAATGGGTCTTTGCGATAGGGCGCCTTCGTGACAGGATCCTGTCCGATAAAGGCGCGCTGGAAAGCGCAAAACCCTTGGGCGGGGACAGTGGGAGCATAGATATGGCCAAGAAAAAGGTGGCGGTGGCGGTTATTCACGGGATTGCCCGGCGGGTCGATGATCGGCCTCCGAGTTCTCTTGATCGCACGTTCTCTGACGCCCTTTACAAAAGGGTGCGCCGCCATATTGGCGGGCGGCTCCTCGACCGTGACGTCGCGTGGCGCGAGGTCTTTTGGTCGGACATCCTCTCCGCCCGGCAGGAGCGCTATCTCAACGAAATCTCCCGCATCACCCGCTACGACAAGATTCGCCAGTTTTTGGTATCGGGCATCGCTGATGCGGCGGCTTTCCAGCCTCGTCCAGATAAGCCCGAGGGCGCTTACAGCCTCATCCTGGAGCGGATGCGGCAAACCTTTGCCGAGTTGAACAAGGACACCAATGATGGCGCCCCCCTCATGGTGCTGGCCCACAGCTTTGGCGGACATATATATTCGAGCTTTGTCTGGGATATGCAGCAGGGCCGGTTCAGTCCTCCAACGCCGTTTCAGCGGATGGAGACCTTGGCGCAGCTTGTGACCTTTGGTTCGAACATTCCGCTTTTCACCTTTGCTTGCCCGCCGGAGGAGGCCCACCCGATTGCTTTTCCCGGCAAAGGGCTGGATCCGCAAAAGCGGGTGACCCCCTGGTGGCTGAACTATTATGACAAGGATGACGTATTGGGCTTTCCTTTAGGTCCCATTGGGCCGCGCTATGAGGCGATGGTTTCCCGGGGAGAGTTGCGGGACATCCAGATCAATGCTGGCGGCCTTTTCACGAGTTGGAACCCGCTTTCCCATGAACGATACTGGACTGACCGGCAGTTCACCCGGCCGGTGGCTGAGATGGTGCGGGAATTGGTGCGCCAACAGCGGTAATTTCGAACGACTGTCACTTGGCGTCCTATCCATTGTTGCACCGCCAAAAGGTGCGTGCTATCGCCCCGCGAACTTTGAGGGGGTGCAAATCTGCGCCGCCTAATTTTCTTACTTTTATGCCGCGTTTTCTTGCGCGGTCCGCCCCAGGAGACCCCTCCCTATGGCCGATGCCCGGTCCGATATTGTGGAGCGTTACGCCGCTGCCTTCTTTGAGTTGGCGCGGGATGAAAATGCCCTTGAGGCCCTCGAAAAAGACTTGATCGCGATTGCTGAAGCCCTCGGCGATAGCGATGATCTGCGTCGCTTGGTGGCCTCGCCTGTGTTCGATGCCGACACCAAGAAGGCGGGCTTTACCGCGGTTCTTGATAAGTCGGGCGCTCAACCGCTGACCAAAAATTTCGTCGCGCTCCTGGCGCAGAATGGACGGCTTAGCGTGCTGGCGGATGTGATTACCGCTTTCCGGCGCCTGGCCGCTGACCATCGCGGTGAAGTGTCCGCGGAGGCCACGTCGGCCCGCGCATTGACGCCAGAGCAGACAAAAGATCTCCGTGCCCAAATCGAAGCGTCGGTGGGCAAGGCAGTGAACCTAGAAACAAAAGTCGATCCGGGCCTTTTAGGGGGTCTGATCGTCAAAGTGGGGAGCCGCATGGTCGATAGCTCCCTCCGCACAAAGCTTAATCGACTCCAACAAACGCTGAAAGAGGCCTGATCAGATGGATCTGAACGCAAGCGAGATCAGCTCGATCCTCAAACAACAAATCAAAGACTTTGGTAAAGAGGCGGAAGTCTCTGAAATTGGCCAAGTTCTTTCCGTGGGCGATGGGATTGCCCGCATCTACGGTCTTGACCAGGTGCAGGCCGGTGAGATGGTGGAGTTCGATGGCGGGGTGAAGGGCATGGCCCTGAACCTAGAAGCCGACAATGTCGGTGCCGTGATCTTCGGCGACGATAGCGGGATTAAAGAAGGCGATACCGTTAAGCGGACCAACGCCATTGTGGACGTGCCGGTGGGCAAGGGTCTGCTGGGCCGCGTTGTGGACCCCCTCGGCAACCCGATTGACGGTAAAGGCCCGATTGAGGCCGCGGAACGCCGCGTTGTGGATGTGAAAGCGCCGGGTATTTTGCCGCGGAAATCTGTGCACGAACCTGTTCAAACCGGGATCAAGGCTATTGACGCCATGATCCCCGTCGGCCGTGGCCAGCGTGAACTTGTCATTGGTGACCGTCAGACCGGTAAAACCGCGATCTGCATCGACGCCATGCTCAATCAAAAAGAGCCAAACCAGGCCGCTGAGAAAGATAGCGACAAGCTGTTCTGCATTTACGTTGCGATCGGACAAAAGCGGTCGACAGTGGCGCAGATCGTGAAAACCCTCGAAGACAACGGTGCGCTGGAATACACCGTTGTTGTCGCGGCGACGGCGTCTGAGCCTGCGCCGCTCCAGTTCCTGGCGCCATTTGCTGGGTGCGCGATGGGTGAGTTCTTCCGCGATAATGGCATGCACGCCGTGATCGTTTATGACGACCTCTCCAAGCAGGCTGTTTCTTATCGTCAGATGTCGCTGTTGCTTCGTCGTCCACCAGGTCGGGAAGCTTATCCCGGGGACGTCTTCTACCTTCACTCGCGGCTGCTAGAGCGTGCGGCGAAGCTGAACGAAGACTTTGGCTCAGGCTCCCTGACGGCTCTACCGATCATTGAGACCCAAGCGAACGACGTGTCCGCTTATATTCCGACCAATGTGATTTCGATTACGGATGGTCAGATCTTCCTTGAAACCGACCTCTTCTACCAGGGCATCCGTCCTGCGGTGAATGTGGGTCTGTCGGTGTCCCGGGTGGGCTCTGCCGCGCAGATCAAAGCCATGAAGCAGGTGGCCGGTAAGATTAAGGGTGAGCTGGCGCAATATCGTGAGTTGGCGGCGTTCGCCCAGTTCGGTTCTGACCTTGATGCCGCGACGCAGGCGACGCTGAACCGTGGTGCTCGCCTCACCGAGTTGCTTAAGCAACCTCAGTATTCGCCGTTGCAGGCCGAAGAGCAGGTGGTGGTGATCTTCGCCGGGACCCGCGGGTATTTGGACGGTGTTGAGGTGTCCAAAGTGGGCGAGTTCGAAGCCGAACTTCTCCGCCATGTGCACGCGAACCATGCGGATCTTCTCACGACCATCCGGACCGAGAAGAAAGTCTCTGACGACACCGAGGCCAAACTCAAAGACGTGCTCGACGCGTTCACGAAGAGTTTTGCGTAAGCTTGAGAATGCTTAAAGTATCACGCATAGTCTTGGTACTGCTTTTAAGCGTCTGTTCAGGAAGTATTCTTGGACAGAACGCTTTTGCATTTCAAAACACTGAGGTTGATGCAAAATTCGCGCGAGATACCTTTCGTGACGCCCTTACTATAGGATGTTTCAAAAATCTTTATGGTTCCGTGAAGCTGAGCGACACGCTTCCGGTAATGGGCTTCGAGAAAAACGATCTATCTGACCTCTCTGCGGAGCAGGGGGACGTTGCGGAGAGTTTTAGAAAAACATGGGCCTCAGGAGCCGTCATCGCTCATTCGATTGGCGATGATCAACCAAGGTGCACTGTACACGCATTTGGTATGTCGCCAAAGTATGTTGCAAGTGTGATCGATCAGTACTTTACGAATGAGAAGGCGCCTGATCCCATAAGATTTGTGCGCTCTGACCGCAGCGTTAAGGATGAATTAGTCACAACTGTTTGGACCCAGCCTCACGGTGACTTAGAATTGGTTGTTAGTTGGCCGGAGTTTGCTGACCCGGAAGCTAGTGAACTTGCAATGACTCCTCCTGCGACAGTGCTTGGTGCAATGGCAACAATGACTTTATCGAACTCTAAGCTGTCTCAGAACGGCAAAGCGGACACAGAATAATGCCTTCATTAAAAGACCTCAAAAATCGGATCGGGTCGGTCAAATCCACCCAAAAGATCACCAAAGCCATGCAGATGGTGGCCGCCGCGAAACTGCGTCGGGCGGAGGAGGCGGCAACCGCCGCCCGTCCCTATGCGGAACGCATGGGCACAGTGCTTGGCAATCTGGCTGCGGGCATGACCGAGGGCGCCCAAGGGCCCAAACTGCTCACCGGCACGGGCAAAGACGATACCCACCTGTTGATTGTCGCAGCGGCGGACCGGGGTCTTTGTGGCGGGTTTAACTCCTCTATCGTGCGCATGGCGCGGGAGGAGATTGTCCGCCTTCAGGGTAAAGGCAAGAAGGTGAAGATCTTCACCGTCGGCAAAAAATCCTATGAGCAGCTCAAGCGCCTTTATGGTGAGCTGATCATCGAGCAAATGGATCTCTCCGCCAGTAAGACGGTGAACTTCGATCAAGCGAAAGATATCGCGGACAAGGTGCTCGACATGTATGAGGCCGGTGAGTTTGACGTCGCGACGGTTTTCTTCGGTCGGTATCAGTCCGTGATCGCGCAGATCCCCACAGCGGCGCAGATCATCCCAGCCTCTCCACCGGACACGGGCGAAGATGCCGAGGCTGCTGCGCCCTACGATTATGAACCGGATGAGGAGGAAATCCTCGCAACTCTCCTGCCGCGTTATGTGGCGGTACAGATCTTCCGTGCGCTTCTTGAGAACGCGGCGTCGGAGCAGGGTGCGCGCATGTCCGCCATGGATAACGCGACCCGGAATGCGGGTGACATGATTGACCAGCTCAATCTTCAGTATAACCGGGCTCGCCAGGCGCAGATCACAACTGAGCTGGTGGAAATTATTGCGGGCGCTGAGTCGGTTTAACATCCCTCAACCGCTCATCCCCGCGAATGCGGGGATCTGTATACGTTGGTGGTTCAGGGCGGCTTAGATGTTATCAGGTTCCCGCCTACGCGGGAACGAGCGGAGAGAGGATGCCCCCACCTTGGGCTTCCCCAAAAAACCGGCTAACATATTGCAATGACTGTGTTGCCGACCATTCCGTTTGTTGAACAAGATGAAAACGCTCTGCTTGCTCATTTGAAGGCAGAGGGGGCGAGTGAAGACATGCGGCGGGTGGCCCTCGACCTTCATCGCGATGGTCTGGCCACTATCGACTTGGTTAATGACGAGACCTTAGCGCTTTGTGATCAGGCCACAGCGGAGCTTGAGCCCGCCTACCTGAAACCTGGGAAGATCAATCGGGTCCAGGATGCGTGGCGGCGTTCCCCGGCTGTTCGTCGTCTGGCGACCGACAAGCGGATCACGGACTTTCTTCGGCTGGCCTATGGTCGTGAGCCCTTCGCCTTCCAAACCCTCAATTTCCTTTTTGGGAGCCAGCAGGGCGCGCACTCTGACGTCACCCACTTTCATGCTGAGCCCGCGCGTTTCATGTGCGGCGTGTGGCTGGCGCTTGAGGATGTTTATGAGGATGCGGGCGCGCTTCTTTACTATCCGGGTAGCCATAAACTCCCGCTAATGACCCCGCCCAATATGGGCATCACCAAGGATGCTCCCACCAAGCAGGACTATAATGAGAAGGGCGGTCAGACGCTCCACGCGTTGGTGGCTGAGCATGGCCTTGAGCTTGCCGTGGGCCTACCCAAAAAGGGTCAGGCGATGATCTGGGCTGCCAACCTTTTCCATGGCGGTACGAAGAGAACCCATCCCGACCGTACCCGGCGGTCGCTGGTCACCCATTTCTTCTTTAAGGGCTGTCTTTATCACACTCCCATGACCTCGGGGACGACGATCAACCGGCATTCCGTGCGTCTCCCGGCGGATATCAGCACAGGCCAGTGGCAGTGGCCCTCCCGGGATGGGCGCCCCGTCATGCCGCAGTGGCGGACCCTCGCAGCGGCCATGAATTATCGGTTGCAGCGTAATCCCATCTGCTTTCCGTGAGGCTATTGCTGCGCCGCGGTAAACAAAGTGCCTCGCGACCGGAATCGCCATGGACACGGGGCAGGGCATGCGCTAATCCGCGCCAAATTTCACCGGGTTTAGCGGTCTTTTGCCGATCCTAACGGGATCTCATCGCGATAGCCCCTTCAACCACGAGATCTTGGAAAAAAGCCATGAGCACCAACGCTGCGGGCCGGGTGGCCCAAGTCATCGGGGCGGTTGTGGACGTCGAGTTCGACGAACACCTGCCTGCGATTTTGAACGCCCTTGAAACCGACAATAATGGCAACCGCCTGGTGCTCGAGGTGGCGCAGCATTAGGCTCAAAATACTGTCCGGCCGATTGCGATGGACTCGCCTGAAGGCTTGGTCCGAGGTCAGCCCGTGGCCGACACTGGTGAAGCGATCCAGGTACCTGTGGGGGATGAAACCCTTGGCCGTATCATGAACGTGATTGGCGAGCCCATCGACGAAGCGGGCCCCATCACCACGGCCTCTAAGCGCGCTATTCACCAGCCTGCGCCCGAGTTTGTGGAACAGTCGACGGAAGCTGAAGTGCTCGTCACGGGTATCAAGGTGGTCGACCTTCTTTGCCCTTACGCACGGGGCGGTAAAATCGGCCTCTTCGGCGGTGCCGGTGTGGGCAAGACGGTTCTTATTCAGGAACTCATCAACAACATTGCGAAGGTGCATGGTGGGTACTCCGTGTTCGCCGGTGTGGGCGAGCGGACCCGTGAAGGGAATGACCTTTACTGGGAAATGATCGAGTCCAACGTGAACGTCGACCCGCAAAAGAATGACGGCAAAGCGACGGGCTCTAAAGCATCGCTCATTTATGGCCAAATGAACGAACCTCCCGGTGCCCGGGCCCGTGTGGCGCTCACCGGTCTGACGGTGGCGGAGCATTTCCGTGATCAGGGCCAGGATGTTCTGTTCTTCGTCGATAACATCTTCCGCTTTACCCAAGCCGGCGCGGAGGTGTCTGCGCTTCTTGGTCGGATCCCGTCCGCTGTGGGCTACCAGCCAACCCTCGCCACCGACATGGGCGGCATGCAGGAGCGGATTACCACCACCACCAAGGGCTCGATCACCTCGATCCAGGCCGTCTATGTGCCTGCGGACGATTTGACCGATCCGGCACCTGCCACGACCTTTGCCCACTTGGATGCGACCACGGTTCTTAACCGCGCGATTTCGGAGAAGGGGATCTACCCCGCTGTGGATCCGCTCGACTCCACGTCGCGTATTCTTGACCCGCGCATCGTCGGCGAAGAGCATTATGAAGTGGCGCGCGGCGTTCAGAACATTCTGCAGCGCTATAAATCACTTCAAGACATCATCGCCATCCTCGGCATGGACGAATTGTCCGAGGACGACAAAATCACCGTGGCACGGGCGCGGAAAGTCGAACGCTTCTTGTCACAACCCTTCGATGTGGCCGAGGTCTTCACCGGCAGTCCTGGGGTTCAGGTCCCACTCGAGGATACGGTTCGTTCGTTCAAAGGCCTGCTGGCCGGTGACTATGACCACCTGCCTGAGCAAGCCTTCTACATGTGCGGCGGTATCGAAGATGCCATCGCCAAGGCAGAGAAAATGGCGGAAGCTGCGTAAGCGTCTTCTTCTTTCTACATTCAGAGCCCCGTTGGCCCAGCCAGCGGGGTTTTTTGTTTCACATACCTGTTGTCATCCGCGTTCCCCACGGCCCGAAGGGTCCGCGGGGTCCTCGCCCTTGTCACTTCGGAGATATGGATCCCACGGACGCTGTTGCGCCGTGGGAAACGGGGGAGGGATGGGCGCTCCGTCGTGCCATGCCGCGCACGGGACGAAAAAACCCAGAATAGTATTTTAGATCAATGGATTAGGGGAGAATATCTCCACCTGTGACGTCCGTCACAGCGGCATCGTTAACCTTTCTTTACGGTCTTTTTATCGGGCGAGAGCCCGGGGAGAGTGAAGGAGACAAGACGATGACTGCAACGATTGACCGGATTTGGATCGCCCTTGGTGTCAACGCTGATGAGCTGGAAGCGATGAGCGCTCGCCGCGCTCTTTACGCGGGGATGATCACGATGAGTGTGGCGGCCACCTGCCTTATCGGCGGTATCGTGAGCAATGTCGCTGGAACGGTCGCATAAGACGCGCCGAACCGGGGCTTCATCCCAACCTGACTTGCCCACATGGTTTCTCGGGATGCAGCCTCTGGTGTCGTTTCTGGTCAATGGAGTTCAGGAGATGACACCAGCATTTTCGTTTTGAGCGCTTGAACCAGGTTTATCTGCATACGTGATAATATCGACAGCGCTCTGGTGGGAAGGGAGATCTTCTGGAGGGTGACCTTCCTGCCGTAGGGCACCAGCGGAACCTTGAATAGACCCCACCGCGGGTGCCCTACACTTTTTTGAACGCGCGGTCTTCGCGTCACGTCTTGAAGGAAAGGTGGGGGCGACAGAAGTGACGGCTTCTATCGCCCCTCCCCCTTTTTGGCTCTCTCCCTTGCAAACGGGAGGTATAAGGAGAGAGCCACCGACGCCTTATGCTATAGCGAAGGACGTTCGTTTGTACTCACGCCTTCGCCATAGTCTTTTGTTTTCGCATCGCTTTTTGCCGAAAACCGCGCACACCCCTGCCTTCGCGGGGGCATGCTTTTCGGCGCGATGCTCTAGAATGTCTTCGACCATTTCAGCGAGATGGTCCGTCCACGACCGGCAAAGAAACGATCATCGCGCGTATTGGCCGCTTGGCTAAAGTAACTGATATAATCCTCGTCCAGGGCGTTTTGGACGCCAAGATCCACTCTGCCGAATTGGCCGAAGGCATATCCCGCACTCACATCAACAAGCGTATAGCCGTCAAATAATTGAGCGCCGTTAAATGAGCGATCAAAAACAGATGTGGACTGAACACGGAAGGAGAGATTTTCCACCGGTTCGCCAACAACATAAAGGTTCAACCGATCTGGGCCGATGTCGGTGGCGCCGAGATCTTCATCAATGGCGCCATCACCGTCCTGATCTGACTGGCCTTCAAGGGCGGCATAGCTACCGCCAATCGTATAAGGGGCGTCAAATTGATAGTCGGCGGATAGCTCAAAACCGGTGATCTCTGTGGGTTCGCGGCGGACTTCGAATATATCTTGCTCATTAGCCACCAGGCGGGAACCGAGATCAGACTCTGACCAGAAGTGAGAGATGTTCGCGGTGAACCCCCCGAATGCGAAGGACAAGCCGACCTCCACATTGTCGATGATAACCGGCTGTATCTCAAACAAATTGTCGACGTCTTGACCTTCCTCGCTCACCGCACGTAGCACACGTCCAAGGTCGGGCATGGTGAACCCTTCCGTATAGGCAGCATAAGCCTTCACACCCTCTGTCAGCTCGATGGATCCCCCAACATTGTAAAGGGTTTCAGCGAAATCTGGCTCGCCACCCGATACCTCTTGGCTGCCATAGAAGGCGATGGTCTGATAATCATCAACTTCGAGTTTGGCATCTTCGTGACGAACACCCGCCGATAACAGAACGCGGTCGCCCCACAGAAGTTGGTCAAATTGGATGAAAGGAGCAAGGGAGGTGAACTTCACCTCGGGCACCCAAAGGCGACCGGTTTGGATCAGCTCCTGGAACGTCTCATCCTGGAGCCAGTCAACACCGCCGGTGACGGTCAATCCGTCAACAGGCAGGTCACCATGGCTATAGGTCAGTTTTGCCCCGGTTTTATTCGAATTATTGGCAGACTGATCAAAGGTTTCCTCACCCGGTGCTTCGGTCCCAGTATTAAAAAAGCCGTCAAACGTCCCGCCGCCAAAAATCGACTCGAACTCGCGGTAAAAGGCTTCGGCGGTTAGATCGCCGCCCCATAAATCGTCGCGCGTGAGAGAGAGCGAGTAGGTCTCAACCTCATTCGTGGGGGCTTCCCCTTCCTGCTGTCCACGGATGGCAGTGGTGGGTCGACCTGCGTCCCGGTCTCCGACGACCGCAATATAGTCGCCGTCGCCCTCAAGGTCGAAGAGGTTGACCATCAATTGTAGGCGGGTGAGATCATCAATGTCCCAGCCCAGCTTGACAAAATAGTTTGTCGAAAGACTGTCTTGAATTTCCCCTTGGGTTCCATCAACGCCCACGCGCCGATCGTCGGCATCGTAAAAGGCGCCGCGACTTTCAGTGGCGATACTGGCCACCAAATCGATGGCGCCAAAGTCCCGTAGGGCGGTGAGGACACCGCGATAGCCCGTGCCATCACCGTCAAGGCCATCGCTGACAGTGACTTGACCCTCGGCGCGCGCCTCCCATTCATCCTCTGTAGAGGGAGAGATGGTGACATAGTTGATCACGGCGCCGGTTGCCCCAATCCCTTGGATTGCATTGGCCCCCAGGAGGACTTCAATCCGTTCGATCACCGCAGGGTCAATCGTAAAGCCATCGCGAGAGCCGTTTCGGAGCGGGTTCGATTGCGGCACCCCGTCAACCAAATAAAGCGGTTCCCGTCCCCGAAAGCTCTCTCCGGCGCCGGACAATTTTTGTCGGCTGGGGGCAAAGGAGGGAACGGACTGCCCGATAATGTCGGTGAGGTTCGTTGAGAAAAGCGATTGGGCGTCGATCTCATCGGCCTCGATCAATTGAATGGTGTTTGGCAGGGCCTCGACGGGAACGTCACGCCGTACCGCTTCGATAACAATGATATCGTTTGTCGATCCCGCTGTGGCTTCACCTGTCCTTGAGTCTTGGGCGATGGCGACGCCGGTGAGGCATGTGCTCGCGATGAGCAGTGGTGCAAGGCGGGAACGGAACAGTGTTGCTTTTTTGGGCGTTGGTCGGATCATATAAGAGCCCCTCAAGGTCAATACGCTCGATCTGTTAATGAGAATTATTATTAATTGTGCCTTTTGCTATTTTGAGAGTGAGAGTCAATACCAAATAGGAATTTCTTCCCATAGCGGCTGCCGTCGGGTTTTGTCGGTGGGGAGGGCGCTTCTAGGGCGCCGACGGCTTCGGTCGGCACCCGCTTTTGTGCCGCTGAACGTCACAATAGGAAGGTAATCGCGCGGACGCCCGAATAGGATTCGGGAGTATGGAGACGTTTTGCTTTGTCGTGACGTTCCAAGGGAAGGAAAAGCCTACACTGTCCTGAGGAACGCGCCGACATAGGCGGTCAAGAAGATGCCGCTGCTAATGCGTCGGCCCGTTTCTTCCGCATGATCGGGCACTGCACCAGGTTCAGCATTTCGTCAAACAGTCTGCCGCGAACCCATTGGTGACGCGGATCATGGGTCCAGTTGGGATGCCAAACACCGCAAATATTCACTGTACGGAGGGGAAGGGGGGGCGGAAAGATCCATAAATTCTCTTGCCGCATCTGGAGGAGGGCGCTGGGGGCGGTGAGAACCGCATCTGTGACCCGGACGACGGCGATGCTGAGGAGGAATGACCCCACCCGATAAGCAATGCGTCGTTGATGACCCATTCGTGCCAATTCATCGTCCACCACGCCCGACTTGTCACCGTCGGGGGTGACAAGGGTGTGATCAAGGGAGAGATAATCCTCCATGGTAAGAACCTTGCCCGCCATCGGGTGGTCCTTTCGAACCGCACACAGAAAGTCCTGTTCGGCGACGTCCTTTTTCACAAATTGAGTCACATCAATAGTGGGAGGCAGTTCAAGCAGATTGACGTCAGGGAGGAGGCAGAGATCCGTCTTGCCTGTGGCCATGGCGGTGGCATCGTCGAGGGTGGGGGGCATGATCTCCAACGTCATGCCCGGCGCCTCCTTCGCAACGGATTCCGCCCATACCGCGGTAATGACTGCCCCTAGATAGTCTGCACACGCCACCCGAAAAGGCCCTGTTTGCCCGGCTGGGTCAAACGTGTCGGTCACCCGCAGGACATCACGGCACCGCTCCATCGCAAGGGCGGTGGCGGGCTGCAACCTTTCCGCAAGGCGCGTGGGGGCCATCGTCCCCCCCACCTTCACCAAAAGAGGGTCATCAAAAATTGCGCGCAATTTGGCCAAGGCACGACTGGCCGCCGGTTGCGATAGGCCCAGCTTATCCGCCGCGGCGGTGACATTGCGTTCTGCCAACAGCCAATGAAGCGTCAGCAGCAGATTGAGATCTAAGCCTTCAAGTCGTTTTTCGCTCATACGCCAGGTGAATAGCTAATATACTGACAATGCATTTAGTGAATAACACTAGCGCGCTTAAAGTGGGCTTGTCCACTCCTGAGGAGGACGTTTTTCAAAAGGACCTTCGTCATGCAGAAAATGACACTTATTGCCGTTTCTTCCCTTCTGTCCCTGGTGGGCGCGGCCCACGCCAATACAAAGCAGGATGTCATGGCCTGCAAAGCAGCTGTTGCCGATGAGGTGGCGGGTGAGGGCGCTCAACTGAAAGTTAAATCGATCCGCGGCTCTTCGCTGAAGCGGATCACGATCATGGTGAACACGGCGGATGGCCAGGAGACGATGCTGTGCAGCGTCAAGCGGGGCGAAGTCCGCGATATTGAGAGCCTTTAGGGGTCACCGCACCCCAAAAGGGTTCGGCCAAAATCGCCCCCGCCCTTCGCTGAAAACAGCTTTGCTGTTTTCCG
>CALFRH010000384.1 GCA_937919225.1 uncultured Parvularcula sp. | reverse complement strand
CAGGTCGCGATATGATATGACCCCTGACCAATATCGCGCCCGTTGGGGACTGCCTAGAGACTATCCAATGGTTGCCCCAGAATATGCGGAGCGTCGATCAAAATTCGCGAAAGAAATTGGCTTGGGGAAATCTAGGCGAACTTGAACACCAAGCACCATAAATGCGCATGAACAGTGAACCTGCACTTTAGGCTTTTACTCGATTACGACCGTTGATGGCGTAATTCAGACCAGTTCTAGGGCGTCAAAGAGGTGCGATACGAGTTCCGCATCGCGATGAAAGCGCGAAAGAGCCCAACCATATCCTTCTTCACATCCGGTGATGTCCGCCAGAAGATGGAGATAACTTCTCGTTCAATCTCATCCAGGCGGGCTTTCACATTTTCTGTGAGTCTGCGCTCTGGGCAGATCGCAAGCATGTACTCAAAATTTAGGCGCATAAGGTTCAGAGGTGGAGAAAACTCGGGGCCATCATGTGGATGCTCGCTAACCGGCATGGCGTACTGCCAAAATCATCGCCGCCGGTGTCCTAATCACTCGTATACCGAAGACTAGCCATCGCAAGAATGCCCGGGAGATGGGTGTCTCCTGGTATGGATACGAGGAACTTTCGAGCGAAAAAGCTTCGGCCTGCGAGAACAAAGAAATGTTTTCGTCAAAACACCCTTGGCGACCGTATAACAAAAACGCCCAATTATATTTCTTTGATGGAAAGATCAGTTACCTCTACGTCTGTTGATGTAAGTACTTCTAGTGAGAATGGAGCCCAAGCCGCCCTTTCGCTTCTACTAACATAGTAAACTCGACCAGTGATAATTAACCATAGTCGCTTATGTAGCGAAAGCCTCTCTTTCTGCTCCAAGACGATTATCTTGGGGATAGATCAGCGTACAGGTGAATGCCCGATAGGCGTATCCGAGTGACCATGACAGCGAAGTCGTTGAATGCGTTGGAACTTTAAGAGCTGCAGGCCACCTTTGAGTACCTGCTGAACCAGCTCGCTCATATTGTGCGAAATCGCAGCAATCCGGCAGTGGTTACATTCTCGGGTTAGCTGCGCACCAGAGTGGACTGGCGCATCTTCCAAATCGAAACAGCCATCACCACTTGATGATTGCCGCTAAGGCCGGACTTGAGTGCTTCAAGGCTAATCGACAGACAGTAGCTCACGCCTACGCATGCCCCATTGTAGCGTCGCCAATGCGATAAAACATAAAAACAGTGCACGAATTAGAAGGTCATAAGTGTTCAGCGTTCCAAAGCCCAATTGTATTGAGGCGGTCGCCGTGAGCGGAAACCAAGATAGAGCGCTGAATGTTCCGCCTTCCATATTGGCTGAAAAAGCAAGGGCAAGTGGTGCAGGTGCAATCGCGAGAAATGACAAGGGACCTGTAAACGATCTGGCAGACGCAGCCGTTTTGGATCGCATGGCCATGATCAAGGCAAGAGATGCGAATAAGACATATCCCGCAGGCGCGCATAGAAGGAAAAGGGTCAAACGCATTGGATCAAGTCCCGAGATTGTCACTGTCCGAATGGCTTCGACAAGCTCCGCTTCACCTGTCATTGTCAGGACTCCGAGACCGGCTGCTAAGATCAGCCCCCAAGGCAGCGCAAGCGTTGAATAGGCGCAACCGATCCCGATTAGCTTACCCATGAAGTCCTCGCGTAGATGGACCGATCCGGTATAACTCTCAGAAGGGCGTTCAAGAAAAGCTGTCGTCAAGGCGTGGGTAGAGGCTGCCGCCAACGCGCCAGCCGATGTTGCAAGGATCACGGTTAGTAACCAAATCAATTGCTGGTCGAGAGACTTCGTAGGTTCGTCTGGGCGGTCTGGGGTCATGACCTCGTAAACAATGCTGTCGCCAGTCGCTTGTTCAAACCGCGCGGCACTGACAGCAAGTTTTGTAATGTCGAGCAGATAAGGTGGTGGAGAATGCCTTATATCTATCGTGTTCGGCCCACTTTCTGTGATCGTGACAATCATTCCGATTGGGAGCTTGACGTGGCTCGTCGCTGCGTCAGTTGTATCAGTCTCATCCATAGCAATAGGATGCCAGTGGGCCGCATTAGCGTCTCGAAGCTTCGATTTGTTAGCTTCGGGTCCAATGTCCTCGCTAAGTTTCTTGGCCACCATCTCAACCAGATCGCTATCTGGCCCTGTGATTACGATGGCCTTCCGAAGGTCTTTCGATGAAAAATAAAATAACGCAGCTCCCCCAATAAGAACGATAAAGAAGGGAGCGAGGGCGGCGAGGATAAACCCGGGGGATTTCAGGATAGCTCCGGCTTCCTGTAATGCAATCGCGCCGACCTTTGGCCACTGAAGGGGTTTCATCACTTTGTAGTATCCGTGGTTTTGAGTAGCGCTTCGACGAGAGAAACCGTTTGTTGATCGTCCAAGTCGCCTAGACTGGATTCTACGACGCGCCGCAATTTGGGATCGCGAAACGGCTGGACCAGATTTTTCAGTTCTTCGAGCGAGAGAGGCGGTTCGTCCGCTTCAGGATCTTCAATCTTTGGAATGACGAGTCCGTAAAAATAGTCTCGCGGA
Source organism: uncultured Parvularcula sp. (assembly GCA_937919225.1). GTDB lineage: Bacteria > Pseudomonadota > Alphaproteobacteria > Caulobacterales > Parvularculaceae > Parvularcula. Next base: position 2,374 of record CALFRH010000384.1, on the reverse strand, counting down.
TCAATTTCAAGAATAATCGTTAGACGGATGAGAACTTCTAAAGGGGGTATACGTTTTCCAGCCTCCCATCGATTGATCGATGAAGCATTACGCAAACCTACTTCTTCCGCTACATACGCTTGTGTGAACCCTTTTCGGTCTCTGTTTAATAGAAGGATGTCACCTATATGCTTGGCGATCCTTGCGCATGACGGATGCTGCTTGTGATCTTCCATGACCCACCTACAACCCTACGTCGTGTTATAATTCTGTGGGGAAAAACCATTCTTGACAAGATAGAATCATCAAAAACAGCCAATTCTGATAGAAAGATGATTATTTTGTCTTGGTTTGATACAATTTATACGACTTTATAAAGTTTTCGTCAGGATATTTATTAAAAGCACATATTGCGAGATGTACAGTTTGTCGCATGTTTCTGCGGATGTTGTCTGTCCGCATAAGCTCGCCCATTAGTATTACCAGTCTTTTGGCATCCTCTTGCGCGAGTCGAACAAAAGTCGCGTCTGGCGACGTTGCCAACGGTGCAGACATATCGCAACACCTTGAACTCTCATGCCAACGACTTAGTTCTCTTGCTGTCACCGACGCCAAAGACACAGAAACGATTTGATTTATGTCCCCAGTCGCTAGGCCAAGCAACATAACGCGTGATTGTAAGGACCTCAAATTTTCTTGAAAGGCCTTGTCTGAACTGAATCGAATCTGATGTTTTGACGCGGGCATAGTAGTTTTTGGACCAAAAATTCAGACCAAGCGTACTATGATTGAAATAAAAGATACATATTTCAGTATTCCGTTAAAAAAGTGAATATGCCCTATCGGCAATGCTTTTGCCTCACCGGCAAAAAAACTCGCCTAATAGGATGTATGAATTGTTCTTCAGTACCAAGAACTCACTCATATGGAGAAGGTGTTGCCAGCCCGGCAATACTAGTGCCTCAATGGCATATTCACCTATTAACCAGTCCGCTTGAAGACAAATAATAATTCCTGAACGCTCTACTTGATCGGCGATCCCCGTCGATCAGGAAAGGAGCAAATCAATGCAACCAAACTCCCTGGCTTTTCGAGCCGAACAATCAGTGCAGTGGGCAACGCTCGCAGCGCTGATGATGGCGGCCGCCATTCTTTTCATGGTGGCCCCAGCCTTTGCGGGTGCTGACACGACCTTTGATACAGCGGTGACGACTGTCGCCGGTTATATCAACGGTTCAGCCGGTAAGCTCGCGGCTCTTACCAGTCTCGCATACGGCGTCGTCCGTATGGCGACCGCTGGTTGGTCGCTTGGTCATGTCGGCGTTCCGATCACGGTCGGTGTCGCTGCCGGTATCGGTGGCCCCATCGTTCAGTCGTCCGTGACGGCACTCATTTAATCTCAAACAGTAAAGGAGGCCGACAACTGGAAAACAGTTGACTGATCACTCTTTCGTCGTCCGGGGCCCAGCAGGACGGACGACTTAAAAAGAGATCAGACCGGTAAACCGTCATGGCGAATACTGACCTCTATCGCATTCCAGCAACACTCGATGAGCCTGAGAAAATGGCATTTTGGACGATTGATGAATTCATCATCCTCATCGGTGGGTTCATGGTTGGTATCTTATTCTCTCGATTTGTCGAAGGCATCATCGCTGGCTTCATCGGCGTCTACGCGATCAAGAAATTCAAGCGCGGTGAGAGTCTCAATATACTGCGCTATGCGCTCTATTGGGTCGCACCCTCCGGCATCTTTTCATTCAAACGCACGCTTCACTCCTTCAAGCGTGATCTTGCGGGGTGAACCTCATGGACACCAGTGTTTCTTACGCCCGACTTAATTCAGCTCTAAGGCAACGCAACGTTCTCGCTGTTGGGGCGCTTATCCTCTCCCTTGCCATCGTCCTTCTCTCTTATGTCGTCGCGACGAAAGAAGAGCGCATTATTCTGACGCCAACGCTCCTGGCGGATACCGAACTAAGCACACACGTTCCTTCTCCTGAATATATGGAACAGGTCACGCGGGACATCGCGAACCTCTTTCTCAATCGACACCCTCACAATCTCTCATACTTTCGCGACAATATATTGCGCTTAGCCGATCCGACCGCGCACGGACAGATCGAAGCAGCCTTGATGGCGACAGAGCGCCGTCTACTCGCGACCCGAACATCGACCGTTTTCTATCCAACTGAAATCTACGTCGATCCAGATCAACTTTACTCAGAAATCAGAGGCGAGCTGCACACTTATCTCGGGCCTAAACGGGTCTCCGAAGAGCGGAAAGTCTTTGCCGCCGATTGGAGCTACCGCGCCATGCGCCTCCATCTCCAGGACTTCTATCCCATCAATACTGAGGACGCTGAGGCGAACACAACAGCGCTCGTAAAAACTC
>CALFRH010000383.1 GCA_937919225.1 uncultured Parvularcula sp. | reverse complement strand
CTATTTTTCCCAATCTAACCTGACGGTATCTAGGATGCCTTCAAGGGCATCAAGTTGTTCAGCCGAACGATACGTCAAAACAAACGCAATTGCGAAGTCCCCATTGCGCGCAGCGTACATTCGCTGTTGGACCTCGCCAACCACGGGAACGGTGCTAGTCATTTGCATCCCATCGAATAAATGACCATCGACGTCTTTCTGAAGCTTTTCCTCGGAAAAACTGATTTCCATCGCAGTCCCCTGCAGGAACGTCTTGGAGTGAAATAGGTAGTCGGCACCAGTCTTGATGCCTGGCATGAGCTTCACTCTTTCGGCGACCGCTAAAATATTCGGATTAACCTCGACGGGAGCGCCGACCTCGTAATTGTAAAATCCAAATATGTTGAAGGTATTCTGAGTGCTGGCGTCCAAGAGAGCCCTGAGATTGTCGTCATCCCCGGCAATGAAATCACGTCCCGTTTCCATCAACTGATCAGCAAGCTCAACTTCAGAGGCATACCAACCATCTGGTTTGACCACAGACACACCGAACAACTCACTAGTGTACCTGTTATCATCTGAAGAGCTGGCAAAAGAGACTTCGGCGATCTCAGCACTATCATCTGAACAGGCCGTCACGCCGATAACAGCCAAAGAAACTACCAAGAGAAATCTAGAAAATTCAGCCATACTGCTCACCCCTATTTCAAAAGACACTCTAATAATGAGCAAAAAAAACGCGCGGTCAACCTGACCGCGCGCAGAGACAATAGCAGTAAAACTGTAGGCCAGTTACGACGAGTAATATTCCACAACCAGGTTTGGTTCCATTTGCGCCGCATAAGGCACGTCAGAGAACTCAGGGATCCGAACCAGTTCAGCGGTCATTTTCTTCGGATCGACATCCACATAATCAGGAATGTCCCGCTCAGGCAGCTGAAGCGCCTCCAGCACGAGGGCCATATTCTTTGACCGCTCACGGATTTCAACGACGTCGCCTGGCTTCAACCGGTAGGACGGAATATTCGTCCGCACACCGTTCACCAGCAAATGGCCGTGGTTCACGAACTGCCGCGCGGCAAACACGGTGGGCACAAACTTCGCGCGATAGACAACAGCATCCAGCCGACATTCGAGCAAACCGATAAGGTTCTCCGCCGTGTTGCCCTTGCGGCGAGCGGCCTCTTCATAAGTCCGGCGAAACTGCTTTTCGGAGATGTTGCCGTAATAGCCTTTGAGCTTTTGCTTCGCCATCAGCTGGAGGCCGAAGTCGGACATCTTGCCCGCGCGGCGCTGGCCATGCATCCCAGGCTTATAGTCCCGGCGGTTGAGAGGAGATTTGGGGCGACCCCAGATATTTTCACCGACGCGACGGTCGATTTTATATTTCGCGGAATGACGCTTTGACATTCTTCACTTCACTTTTCGGTGCGGTCCGGCTCACCGGCCCATCCGGTAAGCAATTGCAACGGCGGCATCCGCACCACCCGTTCTAAGAGCGAGGCGCATAGGGGCAGAAGGCGGGGAAGTCAATTGGAATGGGGGTTTTTTAACCCAACCGCTCATCCCCGCGAAGGCGGGGATCCGATCCTTGAAGATCATGCCATCTCTCGTGATGAAAGGATTCCCGCCTTCGCGGGAATGAGCGGGAGAAGGTTATGGGCTCACAGGCCCTAGAACCAATAGGGTCGCTGCAACCGCTGGAGCACCAGGGGTGTGGAGCTTTTCGCCAGGCGAATAGACCAAACGGGGTTCGCCCCCTGGGAGGCTTCGAATCTGCTTTCAACGATCTTGTACCCCTCCGCCTCGATCCGCGTCACAAGGCTGGTGGTGGGCTCATCCCCCGGGATCCGGGAGAC
>CALFRH010000382.1 GCA_937919225.1 uncultured Parvularcula sp. | reverse complement strand
AAAAGTTAGAGACCAAATCGAGCCCGTCCGCCAGGCCCTCTCCGGTGGAAGGTTGCGCCGCGCTCGATTGCTGAATGGCGCTAAAGTCCACGTGCCCGTGAAACTCAAGCCTTTCCGCATAGCGTCTCCAGAGACGCATTTGGGCCGCCATCGTGCCGATGCCGAGGGTGAAGATAATCAGCAGCGTGTTGGTGACCGTCAGCTCAATGGCATCCCAGGTGGAGAAGGTCGATGTGGGACGTAAACTCCCCATGCGGAGGCTTTTGGTGATCCGCCGCATCATCACCGCATGGTGCCACGCGAACAGGGTACCTATAAAAAGGCCCAGCGGAATCAACGATACATAAAGGGTAATGATGAAACCGATATCGGGCTCTTGAGATACCATCATTTCGGGGTCCATATTGGTGGCAAACCACATTCCCCAGAGCGTATAGCCAATTAGCCCCCCCACCCAGGCGATGGCGAAACTCTTCCACACTGGCTCCGCCATGGCCTCTTCGGTGTCTTCGAACTGGATGGGTTCGCTGCCAAAGGAGGCGCCATTCCACATGCGGCGGGCCAGGCGAATATGAGCCTCTGGCGCGAACCAGCCGATGGTGAGGCCCGTGAGGAACGTGTACCCCATGCTGAGAAAGCCGTATTTGAGCGATGACCCTGTTTGTGCGAAGCGTACACCGCGATAGCGGGTGCGAGACAGGTGGTAGCGCCGTGCCAGGAAGATGGCGGTCCCCATCAGGACGAATAGCCCCAGATAAAGGACAAGGAACGCGATGACCACAAGCAGCGGATCCAACCAGAATTGAATGGCCAGCATCAGCGAAATCATCGGCAATGACAACACGATCATGGCGACGAAAAAGCCAATAAACAGCTCCATCCCCCTGCCGGTATACTCTATCGGTTCGCCATCAATGGTGGTGTCAGACCATAGCTGCCTGCAAAAAATGGGTGCGCCCCCAAAATCGAAACAGGGTCAGCGTCACAATATTGAGGAGTAGGGTGTAAAACCCAATCCACAACATTCGACCCATTTGTGATGTGTTCGTCACCCGCAGAACCGGCTGCGCGATTGTTTTTGATGCATCTGGTGCCATGATGCTCCCCATCTCCAATTCCCTACCCTTAATCGGTGACATTTATCGTATGACGCGTCAACCGATTGTGCAGAAACGATAAATGCGCGTTAGGGTTCGTTAGGTGATATCCCCTCCCCCTCCCCTGCGACCATTGTTCGCCACTTGTTCTCTTTGTCGGGCGCCTGTAAAGCGCTAGCTCCCTGTTGCGGGACGTCGGGTGATTTCGCTTAATGACTCGACGTCCCGGGTTTTTGTTGGCCGCGCCGGGTCAATGAATAACCGATATCTCCTTATTCGCCCGGCGTTCAGCTCCGGAGTGCCCGCCTTGTCCCTCAAATCCATTCGCGTCGTCGGCGCTCGCGAGCACAATCTCAAAAATGTGTCGGTGGAGTTGCCGCGGGATGCATTGGTGGTGGTGACCGGCCTGTCGGGCTCGGGGAAATCCTCTCTTGCCTTTGATACGATCTACGCCGAGGGGCAGCGGCGCTATGTGGAGAGCCTGTCGGCCTATGCGCGTCAGTTTTTGGAGCTGATGCAAAAGCCCGATGTGGACCAGATTGAAGGGTTGAGCCCTGCCATCTCCATTGAGCAAAAGACCACGTCCAAAAACCCCCGCTCCACCGTCGCAACGGTGACGGAGATCTACGATTATATGCGCCTTCTCTGGGCGCGGGTGGGGGTGCCTTATTCCCCTGCCACCGGCGAGCCCATTACCTCCCAGACGATTTCTGAGATGGTGGATCGCCTGATGGAGACAGGGGATGGTGCCCGCTACTACCTCCTGGCGCCCATTGTCCGTGGGCGGAAGGGCGAATATAAAAAGGAGTTTGCCGACCTCTTGAAGAAGGGCTTCCAGCGGGTGCGCGTTGACGGCGAGTTCTACGATATTGCTGACGTCCCTGCCCTCGACAAAAAGTTCAAGCATGACATTGATGTTGTCGTCGACCGCATTGTTATTAAAGAGGGAATCGATTCCCGCCTCGCAGAGAGCTTTGAGACCGCTATCGACCTTGCCGACGGCATCGCGGTGGCGGAAAGCGCCGATGGTGGCAAAAAGGGAGAACCTGAGCGGATCACCTTCTCGGCGAAGTTCGCGTGCCCGGTATCGGGCTTCACCATCGATGAGATTGAGCCGCGCCTCTTCTCTTTTAACTCGCCACAAGGCGCGTGTCCGACCTGTGATGGGCTTGGCACGAAGATGATCTTTGACCCGGACCTTGTGGTGCCCGACGCCGACGTCCGCCTGCGGGAGGGAGCGATTGCCGCCTGGTCGAAGACCCAAAGCCCCTACTACACCCAAACCTTAGAAGCATTGGGGGAGCATTTTGGCTTTTCCGTCGAGGATCGTTGGCGCGACCTGAAGGCAGCGCAAAAGAAAAAGGTTCTGTACGGCACAAAGGGCGAGGAAGTGCAGTTCATCTATGATGATGGCCTTCGCCGTTACGAAACCATCAAGCCCTTTGAGGGGGTGATCCCCAACCTTGAGCGGCGGTGGCGAGAAACCGACAGCCAGTGGGTGCGGGAGGAGATGGAGAAGTTCCAAGCCGTCTCCCCTTGCGACGCCTGTAATGGCATGCGCCTCCGGCCTGAAGCTCTGGCGGTGAAAATTGGCGGAAAGAACATTTCTGAGATCACCCAGCTCTCGATCCGCGACGCAGACGCCTGGTTCGCAAATGTGGATAAGGGCCTCACCAAACAGCAAAAGACGATTGCCGTGCGGGTGCTGAAGGAAATCCGGGATCGGCTGAAGTTCTTGAACTCCGTCGGCCTTGACTATCTTGGCCTCTCCCGCTCGTCCGGCACCCTGTCAGGGGGGGAAAGTCAGCGGATCCGCCTGGCTTCGCAAATCGGCTCTGGCCTCACCGGCGTTCTTTATGTGCTCGACGAGCCCTCTATCGGGCTGCACCAGCGGGACAATGACCGTCTCCTAGAAACCCTTCAGCGGCTTCGAGATCTGGGCAATACCGTGATCGTTGTGGAGCATGACGAGGATGCGATCCGCACGGCCGACCATGTGCTTGATATTGGCCCCGGTGCCGGGGTCCACGGCGGTAAGATCATTGCGTCCGGTACGCCAGAGGATATTGCCGCCAACGAAAAATCCGTTACCGGAGATTACCTCTCTGGCCGTCGGGAGGTGCCGGTCCCCGCCAAGCGTCGGGAATTCGATCCAGACCGTGTGGTGCGCGTGGTGGGGGCGTCGTCCAACAATCTCCAAAATGTCACCGCTGAGTTCCCTGTGGGCCTTCTCACTTGCGTCACGGGGGTGTCCGGCGGCGGCAAGTCCACCCTCACCATCGAAACGCTTTACAAAGCCGCTGCGCGAAAGCTGATGAAGACGAAGGCCGCACCGGGCAAGCATGAGGCGATTGAGGGGCTCGATCACCTCGATAAGGTGATCGATATCGATCAATCCCCTATCGGCCGGACCCCACGCTCCAACCCCGCCACCTATACCGGCGCTTTTGGGCCCATTCGGGAGTGGTTTTCAGAGCTGCCAGAATCAAAGGCGCGGGGGTATAAGCCTGGGCGCTTTTCTTTCAATGTGAAGGGGGGCCGCTGCGAAGCGTGCCAGGGGGATGGCGTCATCAAGATTGAGATGCACTTCCTGCCTGACGTGTACGTCACTTGTGATACGTGTAAGGGTCAGCGTTATAATCGCGAAACCCTCGAAATTAAGTTCAAGGACAAATCCATTGCTGATGTCCTCGACATGACGGTGGAGGAAGGGGCGAAATTCTTTTCCGCTGTGCCGTCGATCCGGAATAAGCTCGACACCCTCAACCGTGTGGGGCTCGGTTATATTAAGGTCGGCCAACAGGCGACGACCCTCTCTGGCGGCGAAGCCCAGCGGGTGAAGCTCGCCAAAGAACTCTCCAAGGTGGCCACCGGCCGGACCCTCTACATCCTTGATGAGCCCACTACCGGGCTTCACTTTGAAGATGTGCGTAAGCTGATGGAAGTCATCCAAGAGCTGGCGGATAATGGCAACACCGTGGTGGTCATCGAGCACAATTTGGATGTCATCAAACAGGCCGACTGGCTCATTGATCTTGGGCCCGAGGGCGGTGACGGCGGCGGCGAGATTGTCGCGGTGGGCACCCCTGAAGAGGTCGCTAAGGCACCGCGCAGCCATACGGGCCGGTTCTTAAAGCCAATGCTGGCTCGGGCGAAAAAGACCGCTGTCAAAGCCAGCAAAAAGACTGCGCCCACGAAGAAAAAGGCCGCCACAAAGAAACGGACGAGAAAACGCGCCGCGTGAGCACTCGCTTGACAGATAGGCATCAAACACGCTCAGCTTGATGCCAAGGTAAGTCGGTGAGCGCTGACAGTGCGAACTGAAACTCAAGCGCACTCCTGGAGATTTTGGGTCGGTGAAAGCTGGTTCATGCGCTTAAATTAAAAATGGTGGGGCTCTTATGGTTAGAAAATCTCTATTTGCTGCTGGGGCAGCTTTGTTTTCATTGGCGATGACATCGGGCGCCCAGGCTCAAGGTGGGCTTTCAAATGCAGCGCCCGGCACGGGCGCAAACGCTATCGCCCAGTGCATGGTGGCCAACACCACCACCAACCATAAGCAATTGTTTCGGGCGGTGCTCATTAGCGCGCTCATCGAAGATAAGGCTAAGTTCGATCAGTATACTGGTGCCTTTGCGATCAGCACGCTCAGCATTTTGGTGGGGCAGTGCGGTGTCACCCTCGAACAGCTCGAATCGCCTGCGGTATCCACCGCGATGGGGCAATATGGTGGCTGGCTAGGCGAAGTCATCATTGGTGAATCGATGGCCAAGATGAACGGGACTGGCGGTTCTAAAGTCGCTGTTTCGTTCAGCGGGATTGACCTGTCGATGCAAGTGGAAGGCGACACGGTAACCGTCGAGTTGGGCGATTTGGTGAACACGCCGAGCTGGCGGCCTAAAGATTTTGCGGTTGAAGGCGAATAGCGCGCAAGCGGTGGAAACGGCCCAGCGGTTTGAGTTCACTAACGATTTCAAAAGAGACGTTCACGTTGTTATTGAGCCGTGGGCGAACACTGAAGTGCTTTCAAAAGGCTTCAAGATAGTCTTTACGGACAAGTCCTTTGAAGAACCGGTCGAAATCATCCTCGGCAAAGAGGGGGGAGAATTATACCTAAGCCTTTTTGGTTTCAGCGAGCACCACGAATATGCTGTATACGATAAAAGCGGGAGCGTTGTTTGCTCGGGATGAAGCACTGTTTTCGGCCTCCATCAATCGCCCATTCCCGCGAAGGCGGGAATCTGTCCTTTGCGATCAGTTCCCGCCATTTATCAGGTATTCACAGTGACGAACCACGTTTGTCGCAATGCGCCCTAAACCAAAAAGCCCAACAGAATGAACCCCACAAGACCGACCGCGGACGCACCAAGGGTTACCTTCTGATAGGCGGGGGCCAGGAGGCCCACTGCGATCCCGCCGAGGACAACGATCAACATCCCGATGCCGGAAAGGATCTGATAAAGCCGGAACAGCTCGGGTCCATGCCCTTTGTGGAGTTCTAACAACGCGAAATAGAGACCAGGTCGGTGGTAGGTCGCGGTCATCCCCTCCTCTGTCACGTCGACCTCAACAAAGGCCCGCGAGGTGGGACGGGTTTGGAACCCGCCATCCCAAACGCGTAAATACCCAAACCGTACATCCACATCGGTTTCCGACAGGAGTGACCGTACGTCATCTTCCAAAGAGGGGCTCGACAAATCCAATTTTGCGTCCGCCGGAAGGGTGACCTGCCTTGCTGTCGTTTCAGGCTCGGCGCCCATGATGTAAAGCGCGCCCGTCAAACCAACCACGATGAAAATTGGTGCCAAAAAACCGGCGGCATAAAGATGAATAGTGATCAATAGGCGCCGCAACGCCAATTTGTTTTGGAGCATGGTTTTGATTCTCAGCGATTGCTGCCCTCTGTCCTTACAGGACGCAACCGCCCCTGTGCGCTGGCGCATTTGCCTTGTCGATACTGACGGCCAATATCATTTTATTGCGCGATGCACCAGAGCGCCGCCAAGGCCAGCATTAAGGGCAGCGATAAACGCGCTGGCGAATAAGACGAGGAGCCCAAAGATGACGCTCATCAGTCCTCGCACGAATGGCGCTGCGCTCCCCTCCGGGGTGAGCCATTCAAAACCAGCAATCACCACCTCGGATCCTGAAAGGGCAATGGAGTAGACGAAAATGCCCAGCCAGAACATGACATAGGTGGCCACATGCATCAGAACGAACAAGAGGCCAATGGCCAAAAGCGGGAAGATATTGAGCCCAGCCGACAGGCGGAAAGAGCTGGCGAGGGAGGTGTAGCTATCCCCCCTCTCCCGTGCGGCGGTAAGGTAGGGCATAGCGAAGAGGCGCACCATCAAATAGGCGCCAATCGCGAGCACGGGAATCACCAATGCCGCCTGCAGTGCACTGACATCGATCCCCACCCGGAATAAGAATTGATCAAGTTGAGCCAATAGCTGGTTCAATCCGCCATAAACTTCTTCGGTTTCGACGGAGTGCAAACTGCCCGGTTCGAAAATAGTTTGCTGGGTGTGCAACACGGGGACCACCGTCCCGTAAATCCATTCACTGCCCAGCGATATCGCAATGCGCATCAGGACAATAACGCCGGCAAAACTGGCGGCCGTGGCAATCGCATAGAAAAGGTGGCGCGCGCCGAATTCAAGGTGCAGCATCCCTTGATGGGGCGCGATCCCGCGGGCCGCGTACCGGATCAGGGGAACCATATAGCTCGCTTGCAGCACCACAGCGACACCCATCAGGACCATGTAGATCGGGCTTGTGGTAAAGAGGCTTTCAACGAACTTATAGGTGTAACCCGGCTCCAGCCTTAAACTGGTGGCAAGGCCGGTTTGGGCTTCTGCAAACCCCAGACGAACCGTCACGAGCTGTACCACCCAGAGGAGTAAAATCGGCAACCATGCTACTCTGACCGCGGCACCAAATTTCGTCATGGCAAAGCCCAGGGCTTCGTAGATCACCCCAAAGACCGATAATTTTGGTTTGCTCATGCGTTGCCACCCCGACGCCACCCAACAGAATGTTAACGGTAGGGCGATGGACCCGTTCTGTCCAACCTAAAGTGGGTCAGTGAGGTACAAGCCTCACGATGCAAACGCCAAGGCTATTTCTGTCAGTTGTCAATAATGGCAAGAGGTCAGGCGCCTATCCATTTTTAGGGCGCGACATAAAACAGATGGGCTCTCCTGCAAAATGCGGAGAGCCGTTCTTGGTGGAATGTCAAATGACCTTAGACGATAATATCGTCCGCCAAGTCTGCCACGCTTGTATTCAAAATGAGAACAGTTGTTCCCCCATCGGAGAATAAGGCATTATTCCCAGACGGATCAATATTCGCCAGCGCTGCGTCCACATTGGCATACTCGAATGCCGTTAGATCAAGGCTGTCTTGGTTGTTGGTGAAATCGTCGATCTGGTCGTTCCCACCCTCAAGAGCGAACACGAACTCATCGGCGCCTTCGCCCCCTATTAGGGTATCGTTACCGCCGCCGCCTTTTAAGGTGTCGTTGCCCTCTTGCCCTTCAAGGGTGTCATTGCCAACACCGCCGCCGATATTGTCGGCGCCGCCACTGCCTTTAAGGCTATCACTGCCTTCTCCGCCCAATAGGATGTCGTTACCGCCATCCCCTTGGAGAACGTCATCTGCCAAGCCACCGTCAAGGATGTCGATGCCGTTTCCCCCTAGCAGGTTATCAGCAGCGCCCCCTCCTTTTAACGTATCGTTTTGCTCACCACCAAAGATGAGGTCCGCGCCATCTTCGCCTTCGACGCTGTCGTTCCCGTTCCCGCCATTGAGAAGATCCTCTCCCGCACCACCGAAAAGCGAATCGTTTCCGCCATCGCCTTTCAGGGTATCGGCGCCCGGGTCGCTGGAAGCACTTCTGGTGTCACCGTCGAGGAGATCGTTTCCAGAACCACCAAGAATGGAGTCGTTGCCTGGCCCGCCTTCGACGATGTCATTCCCGGCACCTGCATCAATGGTATCGTCCATTTGACCCTCTCTTCTACACCACTTAATAGCATCGAGTGGTTGTCTTACACCACAAAAACCGAGAATCGCCAAGGGTGTTGGGATCTGCGGTTAATGAGGTGTTAACCCGTTGCTGAACTGTTTTTCATCAGGACTGACTGACCTGACTCTATGGGCAGCGTAACCAAACAAATATGTTGAAATCGTGATGAATTCTTCTTCTTCTGTCACTATTATTGGCGGCGGCCTCGCTGGGTCGGAGGCCGCTTGGCAAGCTGCCAACGCCGGCGCAACGGTCACCCTTTATGAAATGCGGCCGGCGCGCATGACGGACGCTCATGCAACCCAAAATTTGGCGGAGCTTGTCTGCTCCAACTCTTTTCGTTCGGACGATGCAGAGACCAACGCGGTGGGCCTCCTTCATGAGGAGATGCGCCGGGCGAATTCGATCATCCTGCGCTGCGCGGACGGGCATCAGGTTCCTGCGGGCGGCGCGCTGGCCGTTGACCGCGATGGTTTCTCGGCCGCTGTGACAGAGGCCATAGAGGCGCACCCAAACATTACCGTCCGGCGGGAAGAGGTGACCGCCCTTCCCGCGTCGGGCGCCAACGCCATTATTGCGACGGGCCCCCTCACCTCAGGCGCCTTGGCCGAGGCCATTAAGGGCGTGACCGGCGATGAAGAACTTGCCTTCTTCGATGCCATTGCTCCCATCATCCATAAGGACAGTATCGACTTTGATAAAGCTTGGTTCCAGTCCCGCTATGACAAACCTGGTCCGGGTGGGACGGGTAAGGACTATATCAACCTTCCGATGGATGAGGGG
>CALFRH010000381.1 GCA_937919225.1 uncultured Parvularcula sp. | reverse complement strand
CCGGCACAGGCGCACAAGCCGTGGCAAACGCTTGAATTTAGTTAAATCTCAACAAACCCTAGAGCATTTCGCGTTCGAATGCATCCACTCCCGCGTCACCCCGGTCGACCGGAGGGAGCACCGGGGTCTACCACCTGATCCTACAAACTAGTATCCCTGATGAAGTTGGAGATGGGCCCCGGAGCAAGTCCGGGGCGACAGCTCAACGACGAGTGACTCTATTCGTACACGAAATACTCTAATGCGGAGAATCGGTTTCCCAATTGCGCTCTCCCCCGGCGAAGCCGCGGGGAACGCATGGTCTACACTGATCTCAGCAAGCGCTGGTTATATACAATCCTTACACCCCCTAGCGGGATGCACCGTGGGTTTTGAGGGCCGTCATCTGGTCTTTGATCGCTAATTTTTTCCGCTTTAGGTCATGAACGCGGATGTCATCCGATAACGGTCGTCGCATCTCCTCCTCAATTCGGTTCTCAAGCTCTCTATGCCGTTGATCCAGACTGGTGAGGCGTGCGTCGATAGTCATACGGGGGTTCTCCCTTTGCAAGTTAACGACCTGCGCGTGCCTTCGTGGCGAAACGTCCCGGCAAAGCGGCGGCGGTTTCACGCTTCGAAAACACACACTAAGTATGAGAACACACGGAAGTTACGAGAGTCACCAGAAAAAGGGTTAATACACCCGATCTTTTGCAGTTGGTGACGAGTTGTGGGTTCGATTGTTTAGAAAGCAAAAAAAGCTAAGTGACTGATTTAGATAGAGATAACCATACCCACCTCCCGCCGAGGGTGATTGTTGGGGTGACCGGCGCCTCGGGCAGTATGTATGCTCAGCGTCTGCTGGCGCAGCTCGCGGAGATGGAAACCGAATCCCATCTGGTGGTGTCCAAGGCCGCCCGGATGACCCTTGCTTATGAAATGGGCGATGCCGCAGAATTAGGACCAGCAACCGCTCAGTATGGCTTTCAAGACGTCGGGGCCCCGATTGCCTCTGGATCATTTAAAACCCTCGGCATGATCGTCGCCCCCTGCTCCATCAAAACCATGTCGGAGATCGCCACGGGCGTCACGTCCTCCCTTCTGACGCGGGCGGCTGATGTCTGTCTTAAAGAAAAACGCCCGCTCATCTTGATGGTGCGGGAAACGCCGTTTCACCTGGGCCATTTGCGGACGATGACCGCCCTTGCGGAGATGGGAGCCATCATCGCCCCGCCGCTACCTGCCTTTTATGCTGAACCCCAAACCGTGGAGGAGATGGTGGACCAGTCTGTTGGGCGGTGCCTAGACCTCCTTGGCCTTAACAGCCCCGTCACCCGCCGCTGGGGGGAAGACCTGGAAAAGGGCAAGCGGTGACCCCGAAAACGGGCACCGACGCCTTTTGGCAATGGTCACTGTCCTTTTATGGCCGGTCAGGCGCGAAGGACCGGCTCCTAGCCCTCCAAGATCGTTATTTGGTGGAGGTCAACACAACACTCTGGTGCATTTGGACCGCCCATCGGGGGTGGTGCCTGACCGATGAGCAAGTGCGCGAAATCGTGGGCGCCGCCTCTTTGTTCGCCGCCCGTGGGGCAGAACCCATCAGATCCGTGCGGCGCTTTTTCTCTGCCAAACGACCTCAGATCGACGATGATGACCGGGCAGCGTTTCGCAAAACCTTGCTCGCGGTGGAGTTAGAAGCGGAACGCCTGGTGCAACAGGCACTGGTCCATGGTACCCTCAGCGCTGCCGGACCACCCTCCGCCCCCGTCCCAAAGGCCATCGCCAATGCGGCGGCGAAACACTTCATGGCTGCGCTAGAGGGCCTTGAAAAACCTGTGATGTTCGCAGATGAGAGGAAGTCACGCGCCCCGTTGACATTGTTCGGGGAATTATTGGCCCTGATTGAGGTGGAGACCCAAACGTGACCCAAAAGGACGGAAACGAGCCCCCTCATCTTGTGGCCGTTGATGGCGATATCGCCGCGAATGCCCCCGACCCGTCAGAAGCCGACCCCTCCGCCGCGGACATTGGCGCGAATGATGATGCCGTTCGGTTGAAAATTACGGCGCTCGAGCAGGAGCATCGTGACCTCGATAACGCCATTGAGATGCTGGAGGAGCGGATGCCCTACGACCGGCTCGCGATCCAGCGGATGAAAAAGCGCAAGCTGATCCTAAAAGATCAGATTACCGCTCTTCATGAGCAGATCTTGCCGGATATTATCGCATGAGGTTACTTTTCGCCACGATCACGTCCCTCGGCGTGGGGCTGTTCGCACTCATCGGGAGTGCCTTTGCGGAGCCAGATCTGGTCTATATCCGTATCGAGACGAGCTTAGGCGATATTGACGTCGTGCTTGACCAACAAAAGGCGCCCCTCACCACCGCGAACTTCCTCAGCTATGCCAAAAGTGGGTATTATGACCAGCTGATCTTTCATCGGGTGGTCCGCGACACTCTCATCCAAGGGGGTGGGCTGACAAAACGGTTAACGTACCGCGCCACTGTGGATCCTGTCCCGTCGGAGTCTGCCAATGGCCTAAAGAACGAACGCGGCACCATCGCTATGGCTCGCTTTGACGATCCTGATAGCGCCACCTCCCAGTTCTATATTAACTTAAAAGACAATCCCTTCCTCGACCGGACAGGAGACGTCTTCAAAATGGACGCTGGATACACGGTTTTTGGCCGTGTTGTTGCGGGCATGGGGGTCGCTGACGCTATTGGAGAGGTCTCCACCGGCCCCGCCTCCGGCGAGCGGTTTGGCGGCATCGCCCTTGCAGAGGAGGTGCCCATGGACCCAATTTTTATCCTCAGCGCCCGCCCCATCACCGAGCCGGATGTCGGGGCGACGTCCGTTAACCCGGCAGAGTGATGCCATGAGCCCGTTTGACCAGGATCACGCCCCATCCGTGTCCCTTAAGATCGGGGGCAAAATGCGCATCTATGACGTTGATAATCCTAAGCTGCCAAGCTGGGTCAAGCACCAAGCGCTAAGCTCCGGAAATTACCCTTATACAGATAAAATATCCAAGAGCACCTACAACGACACGCTCTATAACCTACAGGTGGAGCTGGTTAAGCTACAATATTGGCAAAAGGCATCCGGCCACCGTATTATTGTTATCTTCGAAGGTCGCGACTCCGCCGGGAAAGGCGGTGCCATTCGCACAGTGAGGGAAAATATCAGCCCACGGCAGACACGAGTGGTGGCCCTCCCAAAGCCCTCCGACCGGGAACGGGGTGAATGGTATTTTCAACGCTATGTCACCCACCTGCCGACAGCGGGGGAAATGGTTTTATTCGACCGTTCCTGGTACAATAGAGCGGGCGTGGAACCCGTCATGGGGTTCTGCACGCCCGAACAGCACATTACTTTCCTCAAAGAGGCGCCAGCGTTTGAATCGTCCCTCACCCGGGATGGCATTATCCTCATCAAATATTGGTTGGCCATTGGGCGGGAAATGCAGCTAAAGCGCTTTCACGACCGGCGCCATGATCCGCGTAAAATCTGGAAGCTGTCCCCAATGGACATTGCCGCCCTTGATAAGTGGGATCGGTATACGGACGCTCGTGACCAGATGCTAAAATGTACCCATACGGTAAATGCCCCCTGGACCGTCGTGCGAATGAACGACAAAAAACGGGGCCGAATGAATTTGATGGCAGACCTTCTGTCCCGCATCGACTATGATGGAAAAGATGCGTCGGTCATCCCTCAAACTGACCCCAATATTGTGGTGGGCGGCGACCGCTATAAAGGCGACTAGCGACACCCGCCCCTCTGGAGAGATCTACCCATGAAGATGTACGGCTATTGGCGATCGGGAACGAGCTTTCGGGTGCGGGTGGCACTGGCACTCAAAGGCCTCCGTGTGGAGACCATCCCCATCAACCTTCTCGAAGGCGCCCATCGACAGCCGGACTATCTCGCTATTAACCCCTCAGGCGCCGTCCCCACTCTTGTTCTAGACGATGGCTCCACCCTGGCGCAGTCGCCCGCCATCATTGAGTATTTGGAGGAGCGGTTCCCTGAACCTCCCCTCATGCCCGCTGGGGCAAAGGCGCGGGCGCGCGTGCGGCACCTGGCCGGGATTATCGCCATGGATATTCACCCGCTACAGAATTTGCGGGTGCTCAAATATCTTAAACGTGAGCTGGAGCAACCCCAGGACACCATCAACGAATGGGTCGGCCGCTGGATCAGCGACGGATTTGCAGCCCTTGAGGCAGAGCTGGGGCGGGATGACGCCCGCGGTGACTTTTGTTTTGGCGGCAAAGCGGGCGTGGTGGAGTGTTACCTTCTGCCCCAGCTTTATACCGCGCGGCGGTTTGACGTGGATCTCACCCCCTACCCAGGCCTCTTAGCGGCCGAGGCAGCCACCCTCGCTCTGCCGGGGGTTGAAGGCGCAACGCCGGATGCCCAACCGGACGCG
>CALFRH010000380.1 GCA_937919225.1 uncultured Parvularcula sp. | reverse complement strand
GAAATCGTATGCGTTCCCACTGGATTTGGATCTGGGTTCACTGTAAGGCCAGTGTCGTCGACAATCTGGAGTGGCGAAGGTTCGAAAAAGAAGCACAGGGACAACATATTTGGCTCATAGGGTTCTTCTTGAAAAATCGAATAGTTGTACGATTTCATCATCTTCACCCGAAAATTGACTTGTTCACTCAAGTGAATGAACCACTTGGCCACCCCCAAGGTGACAAGAGAAAGCAACTCGCTGCCAATCAGGCCTGACCAACGTCGCATGAAAGTGGCAAGATCTTCGCCATCGGCAAACTGGTCTCCAATCTCTTGAGCAAATTCTTCGTCACTTTGCGAGTTTTGCTCAATCTGACTGAGAAGCACACCAAGGCTCTCATCCGCAATCGTGTCGATCTGACCCGGAGTGGTAAGCAACAACTCCCAAGGAGATCGGCGATTGGCAATCTGGTTCTCAGTTACATGTCTTATTGAGTCAATGAGCCTTCCAGTGGCGTTTTTGTCGTCTTTGGCTATTGGATCGCATGCATCAATATTGACGGCATCAAACGTCCCGCTCTTGGTCATAGATACAAAAGCTTCAGAATTCTGCCTTTGAACATCTTGAAGTGGCGCCAGAACGACCTTGGAGCCCGGCGCGATTCCTTTCGACCTCGATATACTGAACTCGTTTACATTGCGGCGCAGCCTCCTGCTTTCCGCCTCGCTAACATGACAAAAGCCGAGATATTGGAGCCTTTCTTCGTAGTAGTCACAAAGATCGGCTACGAGCTTCACATCCTAGAGATCCGGCCCAGGTAGCGTTAGGTACCGGAATGGACGCTCGCCATTCAAGTCCCCGTTCTGCCTCAACTTATCTATGACACCTTGAATATGGCGCATCCATTGCTCGCGCCGTACGTATTGCTTACGCGGTTTATGCCAAGGCGCGAAGCTCAACGGTTCCGGTGTTGCCAAGTCTGGCAGCTCAGGTGGTTGAACTTCTTCTTCGCGCTCCTTTTCGGAATCTGCAATCATGAATCGGGCTCAAATTCTCTTATCAAGTCAAAAATTAACTCGGCACGCCCCTCTTCGACCAAACCTTCAAGTACGCCATGGGCCTCTAGCACGACGGTAACAGCTTCAATTAGCTGAGTGTTCTCGGATTGCCTTGAAGCAGTCTTCTGAGCATTCCAACTGATTGGGTTTGAACCGACCATCTTCGGAACCGATATCCCTGTTCCAGAATCTTCAAACTCTACAGATGGTGGTTCGATAGTCTCGCCACGCATCTTGTTCCAAACTTCGTCGGCGTGTTCCTGAAGCTTCGATGTGGCTACTTCTAGCTTCTCGTTGGCACGTTCTTTTCGGGCTATGGCGCCTATTTTTTTGTGTTGAGTAGCAAATTGTCTAAACGCACTGTGCAGCCATTTTTGGATATACAGATAATGCGGATGGCTGGTGTTGAACGATTCACGATCAATGTTTAAGGCACCATCTAGTCCGTTGTTCACATAGATTTCGGCAGTCACTTGGCGTTTTCTGGTTTGCTCCGATACCTGATAGCCTAAGAATTCGGGATCGAACAACGTACCGCTGTCACCATAGACCCGAATTAGCGCGCCAACACTCTCTTTTGGAACTATTTTTGAGTTCCAATACAGGTACGCTTCGAAAGCCAACTCGCCGCCAGAACGGTCAGGCGAGGAGCCACCAAAATCAGTTCTAACTTTTCCGACGAACAGTAACGGGGTACCAATTTGCGAGGCCGCATTCAGCTCTCTTGGGAGCACGATAGGCCGACGTAGTTCAACACCATCAATGTGAACGACAAACCTTCCAAGCGGATCGGCTGATCCGGCAACTAAATCCAGCTTGTCCCTGAGTGTCGAATCATCGGGGAACTCGACTGCTTCTGCCGATCCTTTGGGAGCGTTTGAGAGCTTAAAAACACCGATCTCGCCGTTTGGCTTCATGTCAAATGGGTGGCCTCTCAGGTATTCGACCGGACACGCTAAACTGAGTCGCCATAGCATTTGGAGATAGTTGTCGAAATGGCTGAGGTTTGCTTGCTCCCGAGCACTCCTGCTCACATTTATCGCTGCATCGACCAGCTTTTTGAATTTATCAAGAGGTCGGTCATCTGGTTCCCAAGGTAAAGATGGCGAGTCTACTAGCTCAAGCTCCCTATTCACTCGCCCAATGTGGAACCGTGGCTGAGTGACAAGATCCAACATTCCAATTTCCGGATCGTCGGTTGCTTCATCGATCGCTGACCAGACATCTTCGTTCTGCAGTTTTTGACGTATGGCGGGCCTTATGGATGTCAGGATAATGGTTGTGCCATGTGTCTTGGTCTCACCAGTGTCCTCTGCAACAACTTTGTAGGAACCGCTTATGCTTTCGCCATCTGCATCGTCGATCAGCGTGTCTTCTTGAAAAGTCCTTAGTTGAATGGTGGCCGAGATTCTCTTGGATTCGCCCTTCCGCTTGCTGATTATTTGAAACTGTTGGGTCAGCTGTGCGACTGCAAAAAGCCCAATCCCAATCTTCCCGATGAGACGCCGACCTGAAGGGCTCCGCGTCGCATCGTCCGCGCTCGCCGTGCCCAACTCCTTACCTTTTGCTGTTCTTTTTGAGCTCCCCCCGATGTGTTCGAGCAAGTGCTCGAAGATAGCGGGGTCCATTCCCAAACCATTGTCAGAAATCCTGATTTCTTTGAAAAACGGATAGTCGCAGTCAATTGAAACATCGGTTGCATCAGCATCATACGCGTTGGACACAAGCTCCCTGAACGCGGACCAAGGTTCGCGATAGATCCCGTCTGTCACTCGCGCAATGATGCGATCATCAGTGCGCAGTTCTCCGTCAACTGGAACACCTGTCGTAGCGCTGTTGTCTATCTTGTCCGAGAGCTTTTGCTGATGATCAATCAATCGCTGTTTCCAAATCTTGAAGCTGTGACCAGCTTAAACACTAGTCCCCAAAAACAAAACCGACGAGTTTATTGTGAAGCCACATTCCCGACTGCGTTGTCTATTTGTATTTCTGTCGATGATAGTATGGCCCGGTTTGGAACGTCCGCTCTCCCAATCGCGGATCGCAAATACAGCGACTGCAGCGAATGACATGGTGTGATCGCGGCGGTCGCTCACCGATGGCGAACGAGGTCTGATAAAAT
>CALFRH010000379.1 GCA_937919225.1 uncultured Parvularcula sp. | reverse complement strand
GTAGCCCCGCTCGAGACTGAGGATCAATTCATGGCAGCCCGCCAACCGGGCAGCCATAATTGACCCAGCGATCATCGCCCCTGGGGTGATTTGATTGGCAATCACCAAAGAGGCAGCCACCCCATAAAGCGCGACCTGCACAATGGCGCGGAAAAACCGAGAGAGAGCCAGGGTGGAGGTGACCCGCCGGCTAATCCGACCGTTAAGACCCAGCTCGCGCTGTAGTAGCCGTTGCCACCGACTAAGCAATGGCTTTGTCATCCCCATACTGTCGATGACTTCTGCATTGCGGATTATGCTCTCACCATAGCGTAGCTCCTCCGCTGACACCCGAGAGTTCGCGGTAATATCGGCACGCGTATTATATTCGTTCATGAGCGCGAGGAGAAACAGCCCGACCATGCCCCCAACGGCAATAAACCCGATGGAGGGGTGGATCAAAAAGCTCACAAAGATGAATAGGGGCAGCCATGGTAAGTCTAATAGGCTGGGTACCCCATTTCCGCCGATAAAGTTCTTTAAAAGCGCCACCTCGCGCAGCATCTCAATGCGCATATTTTGATCGGACAGGCGCCGCTCAATCGAGCGCTCAAGGGTGTGGGGGGCAACCTTGGTGGCCCACCAATCCGCGATGCGCGTGAACACAAAGGTTCGCAGGCCATCAAGGGCAGCATGGGCGGCCACGGCGATACAGGCCGCCAATGTAAGGAATGCTAATGTATCAAGGCTTTCACTGCTGAGAACGCGATCAAAAACATGGAGAATATAAAGGGGCAGTGCCAAGGCCAGCAGGTTGATCATCCCGCTAACACCGACGAAGGCCCACACATACCGCCGCGCACCCTTCGCAACGTTATGCAACAAATCGGCAGGTTTTGCCTCAACTTCAGTCAAAAAAAGCTCTCCCAGGAACAGAATTGCAGTAGCCTCAGTGGGATACGCAATTTTTAGACCAACAGCAGCACACCCCCTGCTTGTATGGCCCCTCGGGGACTCTCTCTAAACGGAAACAAGGAGAAGTACATGCCTTTCGGCGGCCCCCTGCTAATATTCTTGGTTATGGACCTGTGATTTCTACGCTGGTCGTGGCGCTATCGAGGACCAACCCATTGCGGAGAACCACGTAGCGCACGCGATAGGAACCGGGCGTCCAGCCCTCTTTGGGTCGCCTTTTCCCACTATAGGACCGCCAGGACAGGCCCCCCTTTTTAACCTTGCTCTGGCTGTCGTGAACAATGTCCCCATTTGGGCCCGTCAGCGTAAACCGCTCCACATCACCGGCCTTCACCCCAAAAGCATTTATCCACACCACCAGGGCGGGCACCGCGGTGGTCAAGGTCGTCGATGGAAAAGGGGCGAGGTAGGCGTGCAGCGCGGCTTCGGAGGATGTCGTGACCCCGATCTGCAAAATGCCCGATGATCGATAGTCAAGCGCAGACAACACGTCCGCGGCCCAAAGCGCACCGTCAGTTGAAGGATGGTCTCCATCACACTTTATTGATGTGGTTGCTGATTGGACTTGACCCAAAAAGGGATCAACAGTTTGCCCATCCTTGCGAACAGCGAAGTCGATGTGGGGAAACTCGGCATTCCCTGACATGCCTATACGGCCCAGCACATCACCCGTTTCGACCTTATCACCCGGTACAACCGTCAGACTACCGAGTTGCAGGTGGTTATATTGTGTTTCCCACCCGTCACCATGATCGACGACCACGGCATTGCCCGCCTGGCGTTCAACCATCCCTTGAGGGTTTGTGAGACGGACGTTCCGATCAGGGACACCCCCACGGATACGGACCACCCGGCCCGATGCTGCTGCAATAACGGGGACGCTGTCCTCTAAATCTGGCACCCCCCGCAATCGGAAATCAACGCCATTATGGCCATCAGTAGTTAAATTCCCACACTGATAATCTAACCTGCCCTCGCTTGGGTCGTGGTCGACATGCTTTTGGATAAAACAGGTTTCCCCCAGCACACAATCCACCGGAAGGTGGAGCACCGGCGCGGTCTGGCCATACGTCAAAGCGATACTGAGTGTCAGGGCCGCAAAATCTGCCATAATGGATCTCCCTTTCCAGCCTCACAGCATCAGACATTTTGGCAAACGCATAGCCTGGAGGTGCTTTAGTGTCGCTGCAAAAAGGAGGGTCAGTCAAGAATGATAACGTCGTATCCGGCGGAGCCTTGGCTAAAGGCGTTAACGTCGTCCACCGTGGAAAAGGCGAAAAAGCCCCCTACCCCTGAGGTCAGCCCCAGTACAGTGATACTCTGATTGCCAAAGACCAGCCTTGATGATGAACCATCATCCACAACTAAAATATCGGCAATATCGAGATTTGAGCCCTGAGCGCGCTCCAGATAAATCGTATCGCGATTGGCCAGGCTGAGATCAAACACAATATCATCGCCACTATCGAGTTCATCGAATAGGAAAAGGTCCCTACCCTGATCGCCAATCAATGTGTCGCTGCCGTCACCGCCCACCAGGAAATCATCGCCATCGCCCCCGTCCAGGGTGTCATTCCCCTCATCGCCGAAAAGATCATCATCACCATCGCCGCCAAGAAGATTGTCGACGCCTAGGCCGCCCCCAATCGTGTCGCGTCCCGTGCCCCCTTCAACGATATCGTCCCCCTCTTCAGCCTCCAACCAGTCATTGCCGGCTTCACCCAATATATCGTCATTCCCTTCACCACCGAAGGCGATGTCATTGCCCTCGCCGCCAAATATAAGGTCAGCACCCAATGCACCGAGGAGACGGTCATTATCATCACCACCATCAATGATGTCGTCGCCATCGCCACCATCGATTTCGTCCGCCCCCGCCTCACCGGCGAGTTCATCATCGCCTTCATTGCCAGCAATGGTGTCGTCGCCTTCACCACCGAAAGCGAGATCATTGCCGAGGCCACCGGCGAGAAAATCATCGCCCTCACGCCCCTCAATAAAATCATCCCCTTCACCGCCAAGGACGCTGTCATCGTCAGCACCCCCATCAAGGGCGTCATTTCCAGCGCCGCCGGTAATGGTATCCGCGCCGCGCTGGCCTAGAACCTCATCATTCTCATCACCACCATCAAGGCTGTCTGCGCCGTCATTGCCGTTAATGACGTCGCGACCTGCTCCGCCAAAGACGGTGTCATCCCCCGCACTGGCCTGCACGAAGTCCGCCCCCGCGCCGCCATCGATAAGGTCTGACCCTTCAGCACCCCTTAAATCGTCATCACCGTCACCCCCTTCAAGGGTGTCATCTCCCGCGCCACCGTCAAGGCGGTCATTATCTTCCTCCCCACGCAGAACATCATCGCCAAGCCCGCCAAAGAGGAAGTCATCCTCGGTACCGCCAAGGAGGGTGTCATCTCCGTCACCGCCATAACCGGTGTCCTGGCCGGCGCCACCAGACAGCGTATCCTCACCGCCTTCGCCAAACAGGGCGTCATTCCCATCGCCGCCATCCACGCTATCGCGATCAGCGCCGCCCGCCACCGTGTCATCACCCAAACCGCCGCGGAGGGTATCATCCCCCTCATCCCCGAGGACGAGGTCATCACCGCTCCCGCCATCGGCTTCATCAGCACCTGTACCGCCGGAAAGCTGGTCATCCCCCCCCTGACCGAAGAGCGTGTCGTCACCCCCTTCGCCGAGAATGAAGTCATTATCGTCTAGAGCGGTTTCAACAGGGATGATCCCGGTTTGTCCATTCTGGTCGTTGACCCCAACACGGTCGCCGAAAAGGCTATCCGCCCCCGCACCACCGCGCAGCACATCCCCAACGGCGAGGCGCCCCGCCTCCCCTATAAGGGGATCGCCGCCGCTACCGCCTCTGAGATGAGTTTGCTCATCCGTACCCACCAACCGATCTTCGCCGCCATTGCCGTCGGCATTATCGGGACTACCGGGCAAGCCAAGATCAATGACGTCCTGCACGTCCGTACCTTGAATAATCGCGCGACCATTGTCGTCAGGCAGCGTGAGTGTCGGCGGAACGGGCGTCGGATCTGTCACAGGCCGGTCGGGCCGATCGGGATCTGGGTCCGGATCGGGATCGGGATCGGGATCAGGGTCAGGGTCAGGATCGGGATCAGGATCAGGATCAGGATCAGGATCAGGATCAGGATCGGGATCAGGATCGGGATCAGGAGCAGGTTCTGGAGCAGGAGCGGGATCAGGATCAGGATCTGGATCTGGATCTGGATTGGGGTTCTGTACGTTCTGCCCCGGTGCGCCGCCCAAATTGTTGGTTAACAGATCAAAGATGCGCCCAAGAACGTCAAACGGTGTATTCGGGGTCGAGTTTCGGAGCTCGCCAGCGGTTTCTGGACGGTTGGTCATGGCGCCACCGCCCACTGCGGATGGTCTGTGCAATAGGCCGCAAAATCACTCGCCCAGTAGGCCGCATCGTTGGCCCATATGAAATAAATGCTGTGCACCGCACGCTCCAAAAAATGCGGAGCGATCGTTGCAATTCTGATGCCAGGGCGATTGTTGACCTTCCCAAGCACCCGCCTGGGTTGTATTTCCGCCACCATATTCTGGCGGCCAAGCACCTGGCGATATTGGAGCGCATCGCGGATAAGCGCTGCCAGCTATCCGCATAATGATGTGGACCTAAAAATGGGGAGGGATCCATTTCCTGACCTACCTCACTCTTCGGACCAACAGGTATCACTTGGCCGGAAGGCATTATTCAGCATGAGGCTGTCGGATTAGCGCGCCGGACGATCATATTTGGATCAGCGAACGTCGCTACAACGAAAAAGGGGACGCCAAAGCGTCCCCTTTCCCATTTATCAAAACGATGTTCTCACATCGTAGCAAGAGCCAGCTTACACAGCTGTTCCGCCGCCGCCGCTCAGCAGACCTTCGTCAAACTGGATGACGTCGTAGCCGGCATTGCCTTGGCTGAACGCGTTGACATCAGCAACGTTCTGGAAGCCGAAGAAGCCGCCGCCGTTGGTGAGGCCTTCGATGGCGACCGTTGTTGGTCCATCACCACCGTTGATGGTGAGGAACGTGTCCGTACCATCGTCAACAACGTCGACCAGATCGTTGATAATGCTGTCGATTGAATCAATGTCATCGACTTCGATCACAACCGTGTCGCGGTTTGCAAGGCTAAGGTCAGTGATGATGTCATCACCTTCCGCACCGAACACACCGTCATACCAGAAGACGTCACGACCCTGACCACCGGTCAGCTCATCGTCGCCGAGACCACCAACGAGGAAGTCATCGCCGCGACCACCGTTAAGGTCGTCATCGCCAGCGTCACCGTAGAGGTCGTCATTGTTCTGACCACCGTCGAGGGTGTCGGCATCCTCACCACCGCCGAGGGTGTCTTGGCCGAGGCCACCGGAAAGGATGTCTTGACCAGCGTCACCTTCGAGAACGTCATCATCATTCTGACCGAAGATGGTGTCGTCACCTTCTTCACCAAAGATGAAGTCGTTGCCGTTACCACCAAGCAGGCGGTCACCAGCGTCGTCGCCGTCGAAGAGGCCGTCGCCACCGTTGATGAAGTCATCACCGTCGTTACCTTCGATGGTGTCAGAGCCAGAGTCACCGAACAGATCGTCGTTACCGGCGTTCCCTTCGATGTTATCGTTGCCCTCATTACCACCAATGGTGTCGTTACCGGCATTCCCCAACAGGGTGTCGTTGTCGAGACCACCAGAGATGAAGTCGTCACCAGCGTTACCAGCGATCAGGTCTTCACCTTCTTCACCGGACAGGTCGTCTTGACCAGAACCACCAGTAATGTCGTCATTGCCTGTACCGCCGAGAACAACGTCATCGCCGGCGTCGCCGTTGATTTCGTCATTTTCGCCAAGGCCGAGCAGGATGTCGTTACCGTCACCACCGTTCAACACGTCACGGCCGTCTCCTTCGCTTTCGCCAGAGAACACAGCAACCACAGCGTCACCAAAGCGGCTGGAAACATCAGCTTCTTGGTCATCTGGGTCAGAGCTGTTGCGCTGAGCGAAAACCAGAGCCGCATCTACGCCATCATCGATGATTGCATCGAAATTGTCGAAGAAGTCGACGTCTGTGGTGGAGTCATCCCGTGGGATGCCAAGACGATCAAGGATTGCATCAACACCTTCAACGAGCTCGGCATTATCACCGATCACGATGTCGTTGTCTGCGCCCGCCTGAACGAAGTCAGCACCAGAACCACCAACGATAAGGTCATTCTCAGCATCGCCGCGAATGTCGTCATTACCGTCTTGGCCGAGGAGGATGTCCTCACCACGCTGACCATCGATACGGTCATTACCGTCGCCGCCTTCGATGCTGTCGTCACCGCCGCTATCGAAGTCGAGGCCATCGTCGCCTGCTTGAGCGCCAGTGTCGCCGCCAGGAGCGTCGTTGCCGTCATCACCGAAGAGGAAGTCATCACCAGCGCCGCCGATGATTACGTCATCATCCGCGCCACCGCGAATGTTGTCGGAACCTTCATTCCCTTCGAGGCTGTCGTCACCGAACGAGCCACGGATTTGGTCATCGCCAGAATCACCGAAAGCGTCGTCATCGCCGGAGTTACCATTGATGTCGTCATTGCCTGAGCCACCGGAAATGGTGTCCATGCCTGTGCCGCCGGAGAGGCTGTCATTGCCGGTTTGGCCGTAGATCAAATCATTGCCGGACTCGCCGTCAACATTGTCGTTGCCGCCATTACCGAAAATGAGGTCATTGCCAGAACCGCCGAGGATTTGATCGTTGCCGTCGAACGGATTGATCAGAGCTTGGGCGAGACCAACGTCTGAATCTGGAGACGCATCAAGATCAAACTCGTCACCAAAGATGGTGTCGTCACCTTCGTTGCCGAACAGGAAGTCCTGGCCGGAAGCAACGCGGGTGTCGTCTGTGCCCGGCAGGGCGTCAGAGCCTGTGCCGCCGATGATGAAGTCATCGCCCGTGCCGCCTTCGATGTTGTTACGGTTGAAGTTACCGATAATCACATCGTCGCCGCCATTGCCGTCTGCGTTAGCAGGCAGGTCAGCAGCGGAAGAAGGGTCACGAAGGTTAATCGTATCCACAAGGTCCGTACCTTGAATGGTAGGGACAACGGGGGGTTCAGGTGGGGCCGGTGGGGCCACCGGTGGGACAGTTGCGTCCGCCTCAGGGCGTGACGGACGTGTTCTTCTTCTAGACATATTACAAAACTCCTAGGAACGTTCTCATTACAGTTTGTTCTTGGATCTCCGGTGTTCTCTCCCATACGGTGTGTTGGATCGACAACCGTTTCTCCCCAAGACGACGCTTCTTAACCTTAAGAAGCAGGCCATAATTGAACCATAAATTTGCCATTCGATAGCCCTGTTTGGTGACATTAATGAATTTTTTTAACCTTAATTAACAGCCCCTTAGGGCAAGCCACATTGTCAAAACACACGCCCTGGACAGCTTCGAAATCGCTAATTTACAAACAAATACAACGCACTATAAAAACCAAAACAACCGAGCCGGGAAAATGACAAGCTTAATTCATCCGTCAACGGCACGAAATATACCGAGCTGCACCCGTTTTTGAGGTGTCAGACTTTTGCCACAATTTTCTACCCAAAGGAGAATGTTGAAAATCCAGTTCTCTCATTTGGTGTTTTGACGACTCCCTGCTCTCTGTGTGATTCGCTGAGCCATCAAAAGAGGACTTCGCGCTATTGGGGTGTTCGGCACAGCACATGAACCTATGGCATACGAGCCTAGTTATTCCCAAGCTGCCAGCCGATTTCATGGCAAAGTCGTTGAACGCGCTTCACGTTTATCGTCCATCCATCTCGCGTAGGAGGCACATGGATGCACCTGCATCCATAACTGACACGAGTTGCACAATCTCAGACGGTGGCCTTCTTTGGAGGAACTATAAACTCAAGCCGAAAAAACGGTTCACCCGTTTTTCCGCTGCGCTAAAGGTTAGTTTGCCATCGCGCATTCTCCTGGCCATAAGTGCCCATTTGGAGATCCAAAACTCACACCGCGCCTATCATAAGCGCTCAGATCAAACGCACCGAAGCCGATTCGGACCTATTCCGCACTGCCCCTAAAAGTCGATTCCTCGCTGAGCCTTAATGCCTGCTTTGAAAGGATGCTTCACCTCGCGCATCTCACTCACAAGATCAGCATAGTCGCAAAGTTCAGGCTTTGCGTCCCGGCCGGTCAACACCACGCTGGTACGGTCGGAGCGGGCTTTCAACCCGTCAAGAACAACCCCCACGGAGAGATA
>CALFRH010000378.1 GCA_937919225.1 uncultured Parvularcula sp. | reverse complement strand
ACCGCTCTCCCCTCAGTGACAAGGGGATCCGCTATTCCGTCCTTGGATGCCTTGCGGGTTTTGGGGGATTCCTCCTTTGGAGTGCCTTTGCCCAACTTGACGAGGGGGTCACCGCCTCCGGCGAAGTCAAAGTCATGGGCAACCGCAAACAGGTCCAACATCTTGAAGGGGGGATCATCCGTTCCTTGAACATTCAAGAGGGGGATGTGGTTGAACAAGGCGACGTGCTTGTCGTGCTTGAACCCCTGCAATCCGAAAGCGCGCGGGACGAGCTGGCGCAGGAATATGCGTTCCACATGGCAACCCTTGACCGCCTTGCTGTCCTGAGGGCCGGTGGCGACGAGGTGGCGTTCCCATCGCTCGAACTGATGACCCTTAGCGATCGGGTGAAGGCTGACCTTATCGCGCAACAGACCGCCCTCTTCTTCCAACAGCGAGATGCGCGGGATGCAGAAATCACCGTTCTGCAAACCCGGAAAGATGTGCTCGACGGCCGCCAACGGGACCTTGCCCAACAGATTAGCGCCACCGGCCGGGCCCTCGAATCCGCGCGGGATGACTTAACCCTGCGCCGCGAATTGCTTGAGGAAAAACTTGAAACCATTGGGAATGTCCAACAGGTGCAGCGGGAAGTCGCCCGCCTAGAAAGCGACTATTCCCGCCTTGTTGGTGAACGGAACGAAGCACGTAAAAGCGCAGAAGAGGTGACCTATCAAATCGCCCAAGCCAAGGCGCAGTTCCAAGAACAAATTGGCGAGCAAACCCTCGAAGCGCAGAGGCAGTCGCTGGCATCACGAGAACGCCTAAATGCGCAAGAGGATCGCCTCGCCCGCACTGTAATCACCGCGCCTCAGACAGGCACGGTGCTGAACCTTGCCCATACCACTCTTGGCGGCGTGGTGGGCGCAGGTGAGAGCATAATGGAAATTGTACCCGATACAGACGAACTTGTCGTCAATGTTCGGCTGACCCCCACCGACCGGGATGCGGTGAGCCCAGGCCAAACGGTGGAGGCGCAACTGACAGCCTATAAGTCGTTCATCGCGCCGCGCCTGCCCGGTGAAGTGACCGGCGTCAGCGCAGACCTGAAGCAGGACGAGACCACCGGCGCCTTTTACTATGAGGCGCGGGTCATCTTGGATGCCTCTGAGCTTCCGCCCGAAAGTCGGATTGAGATTATCCCAGGCATGCCCGTTGAGGCGTTCATCGCATCGGGCAATGCGCGCACCTTTCTCGACTATGTGTTCGAGCCCATATTGTCGACCTTCTCCCGCGGCACACGGATGAGTTAAGAGTGAGTTCCATGGGTTCCTTTAAGCGTTTTGTTGCAGCGGGTGGCGTTGCGTTGGCTTGGTCGATAAGCACACCTCTATCGGCTCAAGAGGCGGACAGCGCGCCGGCTACCGGGTCATGCCTATCCCTTGAACGATCCATTGACGATGCCCTCGCCTTCGATCCCCGCATCGTCGGCTCTCAGGCGGACCGGGCGGTGGCAAGCGCTGACCTTCTGGCAACCCGATCAAGGGATTTGCCTCAAATTACGGCATTTGGTCAGTATGGTGACGGTGATCCCCCAATTGATGGCCGCACAGACGGAGACCAATATGGGATTCAGTACCAGCTCGAGCTTTATAGCTTTGGAAGCCGTAAGTTTGCCAAAGATGCTTCCGAGGCTCGATTGAAGGCTGCGAAATACGCGGTCACGGAGACGCGAACCGACGTCGCCCAAGGGGTGGCACTCGCTTATCTGGACTATCTGCGGACCACAGAATTGGCCCGGCAAGCGGTCGAACAAGAAGCCACTTTTGAAAAAGATGCTAAGGCGGCAAGCTCGCGCCTCGACCGTCGGGTCATTACCCTCACCGATGCCAGCCAAATCCGCTCCCGCTACGCACGGTCACAGTCCGACACGGTGACCGCGGAAGTCGCCGCCGCGACAGCGCGCATGCGGCTGGAAGTTCTGATTGATCGTCCGTTCAGCTGCATGGACGAGGGGTCTGTTGAACGGGTTATCGGCCGGTACGCTGACAGATTTCTTCTCCTCCCCCCAGAACAGGCGGTGGACGAAGCCCTTGCAACAGCACGGGGTATGCGCCGAGCGCGCGCCCAAGTGAAGGCGGCTCAGGCTACTGTCAAAGAAGCGTCACGCGCAAACATGCCGACCCTATCGCTTAACGGTTTTGCGCTCAGG
>CALFRH010000377.1 GCA_937919225.1 uncultured Parvularcula sp. | reverse complement strand
TAGCTCGTGGATTCAATTTAACCATATGATGATGGCAGCGATGAGGACGAAACCGAAATAGGTTTGGCTGAGTTTGTCGTATCTTGTGGCGACGCGTCGGAACTGTTTGAGTTTTGCAAGGAAGTGCTCAACGAGATTTCGCTCTTTGTACATAGCTTTATCGAAGGCATGTTTGCGCCGTCGCTGCGGCCGTGGCGGGATCACCGGATCGGCGCCGAGATCGAGGATGGTGTCGTGAAAATGCTCGGCATCATAAGCGAGATCAGCGATCACATGGCGTGGCTTCAAGCCTTTCAGCAGGGGCGCGCCATAGATCACATCACCGCGATTTCCGGGGCTCAGAAGCAGCCGGATGGGCAGCCCCAGTGCATCCACGGCGGCATGGATCTTTGTGCCTAAGCCGCCGCGAGACCGGCCAAGACCCTGGGCCTTTGGTCCCCCTTTTTTCGCTGAGCTGTCGCTGCTTGGGCATGTGCACGAATGGAAGTGGAATCAATCGACACCCAGTCCAGATCAGCTTCCTGGGCGAGCGTGGCAAACACCTTTTCCAGAACCCCGGCCTTGATCCAGCGATAGTAACGCGTCTTGACCGTGTGATAATTCCCATACCGCTCAGGCAAGTCACGCCACCGCCCACCCGAACGGGCCATCCAAATCAAAGCATTGATAAAGCGGCGATTATCTGAACGTGGGCCACGCCGCCCTTTGCACCCACCCGGCACAAAAGGCTCAATCTTCGCCCATTGCATATCCGTGAGATCCTGATCCATACCGATCCGCCTTCCTCGCAAATAAAGATCAGGAATCAGAATTCGGACGAGTAGGAAATCCTTAAAATGAAACTACAGGCTAAGGCATTCGTGCGATTTTCATCGCAAGAACCTGGTACTGTAAACCTGAGGGGCATTTGTTCTACCGCTCATGGTTTTTTCCCATTCTTCAAAGCCTTCACAGGAGACGCGAAGCTGGTTCAAAAACCTTTAGTGCCGCTCACTTAATGGGTTGGGGTCGTGGATAAATTGCTATATTGTCTTACAATATTGAAAATCCACGCAAAGGAATGCATTTTAATGCAGCGGATCATCAACAAATCAACGCACCCCACAAGGCGGGCGCTGGCCCTTTCAAGCGCTCTCGTCTTGGTCACAGGGTTGACCGCCTGCGGTCAAAACAAGTTGCCTGAGGCAGATGCTGCTCCTATCGCACCCTCTCCTATTGTTGAAACGGATTTGGTCGACCGCGACCCTTTATTGGCGCCGCGGGCAGGCGAAGGTGGTTTTTCGGATGAGCTAAATGCACGCATCGATGCTTTAATTGCGTCATTCGACGCGGACGGTCCGACAACGGTTGATAATGTAATCGACCGTGGACAAACACTCTACGACTGGGCGAATGCTGTGACGGTGGATGGAGGGTGGATCCATCCGGACCTTGTTGCCCTCGTCGGCGTGACGCAGCAACCGCGCCTGAGAAATCTAAACCCACGCGTTGTCGAGTCCTATCTTTTTGGAATCGATAATTTTATCCGTGAGTTACGACTGCGCCGCGAAAAACCAGATGCGTTTGGTGGTATCGCGATGGAAATCGTTAAACCAGCCATCGTAAACGATTTCCACTCCGTCAAAATGACGTATACTGTTGGTTCCGAGTCCATCACGACAGGTGGTGGCATCATCGCGCCTAATCACTTCCGATTTGGCTCATTTGAATACCAAACAGAAGATCCAACAGCGCCGAACTATGTTACAATTGAGACATCGAACCCGACGGTCCAATTTGATCGCGCAACCTTTATGGCAGCTGGCCAGTACTCCACCAACCTCTACGCTGTTGGCACACCAAGGCTGTTCTATCGCATTAAAGAAGGTCAGCTCGAAGACGGCGATACGGTCACTCTGACCTTCGGTGATGTGAGGGAAGGGTCACCAGGCTTGCAAACCCTCCACTATTCGAACACGGGCATGCGGTATCCGATCTGGATACTGACGGCACCACAGGAAACCGGCGGTATTCTTCATTCCTTACCTGAGCTGCCAGTACCATTGCTCGGAGGTGAAGCCACGGCAGTGAAAGGGTTCCTGCCGGCCATGGCCGCCGTGGGTGAAGAGGTCAAGATCACTATACGAACGGAAGACTCGTACCGAAATCGCGCAGAAGCAGGGATCCCCGATAGCTACAGGGTGACTCTGAATGGCGATCCCTATAGAGAGATCAGCACAAACAGTGACGCCCTCGCGACGTTCAAAGCAAGCTTTGACAAACCCGGGGTCTATCGCTTTTCATTTGCGTCATTGGATGGCGCCATTGTGGGGGACGCAGCCCCAATCCTTGTAGAAGAGGCGCCCAAGACCCGGATCTATTGGGGTGAGACCCACGGACATTCCGGTTGGGCCGAGGGCCTTGGGGTGGTCGATGCGTACTTTCAATTCGCACGCGACGAATCCCGGCTCGACTACATTACCCTGTCCGAACATGATTTGTGGATGGATCTAGGGGAATGGACTCAAATGAACGACGCCGTCGAAGCGTTTCAGGAGGACGGTGAGTTCGTGACCTTCATGGGGTACGAATGGACGGGCGATCCCCCCTATGGCGGCCACCACAATGTGCTTTTCCGGGATCCGAAAACCGCTGTCCTTGTCAGTCAACAAAAACACCATGACATTGAGCTTGTCTATGAAGGGTTACGCAGTGCGCTGCCGGTGGATGATGTACTTATTATTCCGCATGCCCATCAGCCTGGCGATTGGGAACGAAGCGATCCGGACCTAGAAACCCTTGTGGAGATCGTTTCCTATCACGGCACCTTCGAGTGGTTCGGCAAAAGATATTTGAACCAAGGATGGGAAGTTGGCTTCATCGGCTCATCTGACGACCATGTGGGCAGCCCCGGCTATCGCCCGCGGGCAGCGATCTGGAGCCCAGGGTCGGATAATTTTGGTGGGATTGCTGCCGCCTACGCCCCTTCCCTCGACCGCGATAGCATATTTGACGCCTTGAGATCACGGAATGCCTATGCCACCAATGGGATGCGGATCATTCTTCAATCTGAGTTGAATGGTCGGCGGATGGGAACACGATTACCTCAAGCGCCCGGTGATCGGGAATTGTTGGGCCGTGTCATCGGTACAGATACGATTGCGGATGTCACACTTGTCAAGAATGGTGAGGACTTCCAAACCATTGACTATGAGGCCAACTCGGAAGGGGATATGATTGAAGTGGCGTTCCACTTTGACTCCCAACCAAGAACCCGTCGCCGGAGTCACCCTGATGCCACCTTTATCGGCGACATCACCCTCAGTGGTATGACGGCATCAAAAGTGGAGGCGCCCGTCGCCGAGTCGCTCAACAGCTTAAGTGAATTTGTCAAACGGGCCCCAGACGGCGATGCGGCTGAATTTCGCCTTCGGTCCGGTGGGCGGTGGAACACTATTCAGTTGACCCTTGATCCAACCCCCGATGAAGACGCCACTGTCACCGTTTCTATCGGCGCATCACTGTCGCGGCTGGCCCTCTTCAAGTTTGATTCAATTCCTCCTGTGACACTGAAGCTATCGGATCTTGGGGAAGATCCCATCATGGTGCCGATCGATGGTGAAGGCGGTTTTTATTCGATGCGCATTCGCCGTATCGCGGCAATATCGGAGATGGATAAGACGTTCTCCTTCACCGATACAAGTCCCGCCGAAATTGGTGACTATTATTACATCCGAACACGGCAGAGAAATGGCGGGATAGCGTGGTCAAGCCCCTGGTGGGTTGGCGAGCCGGTGTCGAAAGTAGAGTAAGCTTTTATCGATCCTCTGACGGCTGGTTGACGGATCCGCCAATATGAGTAGAAACACCGCCCTATCTGTCAACAAAACGCTCAAAAAAGGCAAGCTGCTCTTCGGCGTAGTCAGACCGCATTTTGTGACCGGCCCACGCGATTAAAATCTCGCCGAATATAAGACGTTTACGTATTTCTTGTGGCAGCTTGTCGGCAAGCTCTTGCTCCATCGCCCGTGTGATTTTGGGATTTTCACCAAACAATAGGCGGCGACCCTCAGCGTCAATAAAGCCCTCATCCTTCAATATCTTCACGACCCTCACCCTGTCTTCAAAAGCTAGTTTTCCGACAAGAAATGTTTCGGGCGTAATGAGCGTTTCACGGACAATATGCTGTTCTATTTGCGCTCCTCGCTCTATTTGCGTTTGCAAGATCGACTGAGTGCGGTCTAATTGGATAAATCCATCATTTTCCCCGAATACCGTAAATGTCGGCGGGAGAATATGTGTATCCGTAGGGAAGTCCAACATTCCGGGCGGAAACCCGCCCATATAAGCGGCAACGGCCGCAACCGGTAGCCCCTCTTCCTTCGCCGCGCTACTAAACAAATGACTGAACGCCGCCCCGTTGGACATCCCCATAGCATAGATGGGGGTGTTTCCTTCAATAAACCCTTTGGAACGCAGTTCTTGATCAACCGCGACCATATGGGCGATGTCTTTGTTGCGGCGTGACGACGCTTTTGACGTGTCCCAACGTTTTGGCGGTTTCCGCAAATCGGAGGCAGTAGAAAAATAGCCGTACCCCCCCTTGAGCAGGGTATCTAGAACGGCAGCCGTTTGCGAATTGACAGCAAATCGCTCCGACCCCTGGGATCCATGAAACGTGTAGACGAGGCCGCGACAATTTTCCGGAATATTGTAAATCGCGTTGCGGCCCAAAAACTCTGTTTCGGTTCTGTTTGGCTGGCCCTGGACGGCAAGCGCACTGCCCATACCGCACGCGGAAATGCCAAGTAAGCCCATCCCCCCCAATAGGCGCCGTCGATTGATCTCATTCATCATGGCTAAAACTCGCTTTCGATAATGAGGTTTTTGTAGAGCGTGAAGACGTTGCGGTCCATCTCAACCGGGAACGTTACCGGATCCATCGCGCGTGCTTTCTGCTCTGCTTCGGTGAGCAAGCGCACGACAATTGTTTTTGCGTGATCGACATTCCCACCCGGATTATAATGCATACTCAGACGATCAAATGGCAATCCATAACCATAATCCGGCAGCACACGTCCCAGTGACCATAAGGGTCCAATCATTAAATTTTTCGAATGAGCGATCGCCGGATGATAGATATTGTCGGTTTCATAAGCGATCGACAGGAGAATGAGAGTCGCCCAATAGGTTAGGTTTCCTAGCCACGCCAATTCGCGAGCTGTTTCGTCAGGAATGGTGTTGGGTTGGCCCACATAGGCGGTATGGTCTCCACTGATCAAGCGTGACGGATACCGTTCATGATCCACCGGTAGAGACCATATTTGAGTGTTCTTCCGGAGAGCCGGATGGTTTGCCATGAAAAGACTACGGAAGAAGTTATAATGATCAACCTCTCCCTCTTCGGCGATGTGCAGGAGTTTCTCACGCCAACCGATATAATCTATATCGGGTTTATCATCTTGCTGGGAAAGCTCCTGGAGCCGTGCAAGCACCTCCATATAGAGCGTACCCACATGGTTTATCCGAACCGAGTGCCCTAATGTTTCTCTAATATCAATCAAGAACTTTGTATGCCCCGGAGTACTATCCGGATCTTGTGTGAACGCCACTTCTGGCGCTTCACAATAGGTGTATTTTGCAAGGCTTAACCGACTCATCGGTTCAAGTTCAAACGTAAATGGATACAGATCGTTCTCAAACGGAAAATCAGCTCGCTCTAAAACAGGCCGGTGACCTAACTCGCGCAAAAGATGGTTGACGCCAGCCAGATGCTGCATCTCCTGAATAGCGACTCCCAGGAGGCTGTGAGGTTCGGCCATCGCAAACCCAGCCAAATCCTCATAAGCCGGCTTTAAAGAAAAGGCAGCAAACAGATATTGTATCATCAAATCATGTTCAATCTCAGCTGCCTCCCGCAGAAGGCGAATGAGTTCGAGATAGGGGTCTGCGAAATCCCTTACGATACCGCGCGGTGGGGAAAATGCCCGCGCCGTTGGCTCCCCCTCATCACAACCGGATAAAGTCGACGATGTGACCACAGCCACACTCACGCCACCGGCAGACTTCAAGAATTGGCGACGCGCCATTCGGGTCGACTTATCGAGTTGAACACGCTTCATATCGTGACGAGACCCTTATATTTAGACAAAAAAGGTACCTCTCTCACCCAAGCGATTGGGTGAGATAAGTTTCTTCTCATAATATTCTTGTGTACGGACCTGTTATGAGGGCCGCTATGTGCGCATTAACCCCTCAAATGTGGGAACTCCCTTTGCGCCCGGAAAGACAGATGTCTCAATTGTGCCTTGATCAAGCCCCATATGCTCCGTAAGCACCCCTTTAAAGAGGGAGCGAATATCGCTGGTGGGCGCAAGATCTCTTCCTTCATACAGATCGTTTTGACCTAAGCCCCGCCAGTCACCGATCACACGGCCACCCTTTACGCTGCCGCCAAGCAGCATCGCGGCGCTGGCGGTACC
>CALFRH010000376.1 GCA_937919225.1 uncultured Parvularcula sp. | reverse complement strand
GTACGTATCAAGCCGATCAATCGCACCGATTTGGCCGATGGCTTGATCGACCTCATGCAGGTTGGTGGCCCGGCTCATTTGGGCGATGGAATCGAATTGGTCGATTTGGCACCGTTCACCTTTTTCAGCTTCGTGCGAAAAGGGCATCCGGCAGCGAAGAACTGGAGCGCAAAGACCGCAGAAAAGTACCGCTATCTTCAAGTCGCCGTCGAGGATCAACACGGCATCAAGCCGATTGAAACAGAGCATAGGCAACACGACCGGCCCAGAACAGTGGGTGGCAAGGTTCAGGACTTCCCGTTGGTCGGCCCAATGCTTGCTGCGACGGATTTCATCGCGACACAGCCGAGCGCTGCGATGGAAGAAAACTGGAAACAATACGATCTAGAGGTCTTGGAACCGGTCGCTGCCCCAACCAACTTTCCGCACCGTTTTGCATGGTCCGCCCGGAATAATTCCGATCCGGCGAACACGTGGCTGCGCGATATCGTCATCGGGGCCTATTCCGCGCATCAGGATGAGATGACACGTCAGTTTTCTGAGGTGGCTATTCCGCTCTCAGACTGAAAAAGATCAGACTATTATCAGTAGAATTCTTGTTTCTGGGAGCGCGCTACTTTGAAGTGCGACTCCTATTAGAAAACAATGAGTTATCTAATAGGAGATCATGGCATGGGAGCCGTTTACACGCAACTGAGCTTGAGAGAACGCCGTAGAATTGAGGATTGGTGGCACGCCAAAGTGCCTGTTAGCGAGATGGCGCGTGTCCTCAAGCGCCATAAATCGACGATCTTTCGCGAGATCAAACGCAATTTCTGGGCTGATGATGCGTTCCCAAAGAAGTACGCGGGCTACTTCGGCCATGCCGCCCAGTTGCAGACGGACAAGCGTCGATCGTGGTCTTAGTTCTCTTCTAGATCGACGAACGGCAGACACCGTTCGCCGACATCGCTTAGAGGTCGATGCTTTCAGCGATACTCAGGGCATCTTCGAGTTCGACGCCAAGATAACGCACTGTACTGTCCACCTTCGTGTGGCCAAGCAGCAGTTGCACCGCGCGGAGGTTTCCTGTCTTGCGGTAAATCTCTGCGGCCTTTGTACGGCGAAGTGAATGCGTGCCATAACCACTTGGTTCAAGGCCGATTGCAGTCACCCAATCGCGGACAAGCCGACCATACTGGCGGGTGGAGATGTGCGGCCTGTCATGGAACCGGCTCGGGAACATGAAGCGGCAAGCAAACATCTCGGGTGATTTAACCCACGCCAGCACAGTTTCACGCGTGTTTTCCGTCAGCTCAAATTGAACTGGGCGCTTTGTCTTGCTCTGGATCACCGAAACGCGTACTCGCACACGATCATCTTTTGCCAGATCAGACACGGCTAATTTGACGAGATCACAGCCTCGAAGCTTGCTATCGATGGCGACGTTGAACAAAGCCAGATCGCGCAGATAACCCGCGAGTTCGAGCCTTGCCCGGATTGCCCAGACCTGTTTGGGCAGCAAAGGCCGTTTTTGACCGATGATCCGCCCCTTGTTCCAAGCTCTGTGTTTCGAGGTTGTTGCGGGAAGTTGGACTCTTGGCATAATCTGCCCTCCGTTCCTCCCTCCAAGCCCATTCGCTAGCACCGCGCTAGCGGTGTGTTTTTAGCATCCTTGCTAACGGCAGTTTTCAGAAGCTAACGGACAGGGCCTGTGCTGCAAGGGCAATCGACTGCTTTGAGCCCACTTTGACCGATGCTGCATT
This sequence comes from uncultured Parvularcula sp., assembly GCA_937919225.1. Lineage (GTDB taxonomy): Bacteria > Pseudomonadota > Alphaproteobacteria > Caulobacterales > Parvularculaceae > Parvularcula. The sequence continues at coordinate 2,121 of CALFRH010000376.1, read as the reverse complement.
TTGCGCGAATGTCGGCATTCGGAAAATACTCAAAAGCGCGATCCAGCCCTTCTGATGTCGCTAGAGTGATGAATTTCTGTTTCAGTGGCGTCAGATTTCTCCGGCTATGATCTGGGCGTAGACATTCGGATCAGTGATTCCTTCGGATCCAATGACGACGATGCGTGAATTGGCGTCTAGGCATAAATTCCGCTGTAGAGCAGGTTGTTTGGCTGCTGCAACGACAGCACAAAGCCCAGCGACACCGCTTTCACCGGCTTCAAAGGGTTCGTCACCACAGGCACCATTAGCCAATATCCGAACCATCGGACCGACAATATTTTCGGGGATAGTGATAAAGTCGTGGGCAGCATCCGCAAGGACTGACCAAGCCAATTCTGATGGTTCACCACACGACAGGCCCGCCATGATGGTTTCCTTTGAAATCTCCACGCTTGTCGCTTCATTCGCCCTAGCGCTTGCGAACAAACAGGGTGCGAGTTCGGGCTCGACAATCACGACACGGGGCGCATCGAACCCCCATTCTTGATGGAAGACAGCCGAAACTGCAGCCGCCAACCCACCAACGCCGCCCTGCAGAAAAACGTGGGTCGGAGGTGTGACGTAGCTTTGAACAATCTCACGCGCCATAACTCCATAGCCCGCCATCACGTCCAACGGGGGCTGCGTATAGCCGGGCCAAGACGTGTCCGAGACAATCAACCATCCGTGCTTTTCCGCATCGGCACGTGTTTGGGCAACCGTCGCGTCATAATCGCCATCAACTCGGACCACTTCGGCACCTAGGTTCCGCATGACATCGGCGCGGTGCTTACTGACTTCTGCATGAATGTAGATCCGACAGTTTGTGTGAAATTGCGCGGCACCCCAAGCAACTGAGCGGCCATGGTTACCATCAGTGGCGGAAATCACGGTTATCGCCTTCGTCTGCTGGGCATAAAGACCGCGGCGTACATCGAACGGATCCGCCAGCTTGCCAATGGATTTGGACAGCTCACGCTGAACCGTTCGCAAAACCGCGTAAGCCCCACCGAGTGCCTTGAAGCTGCCAAGTCCGAACCTTGGACCTTCGTGTTTGTAGCGAAGATCACCGATGCCGAGCCTTCCGGCTAGCCCAGGAAGATCAATCAAGGGCGTCTCGACATAACCGTCCCAGTTCGAAATCTCCTTTTCCGCGTTATCGAAACCTGCGCGGTTTAGGGTTTGTGTCACGGGGCCATCGAATAATGGCGTGCTTGCGTGGTGATTTAGGATAGCGGTTTTGAATGGTGTGAACATTGGATCTCTTTCTATCAGCTGATGAAATTTTAGTTCACTAACTAGTGGTTGTGTGCTCTAATATGCAGGAAAAAATGCAACATTTTTGCAAGATAGGTAGGAATTTCAATTGAAACGTTCAGAATCTCTTGATCCGTTCGATTTGGAGATCCTCCGCATTCTACAAAAAGACAACACCGTGCCACAACGGGTGATCGGGGAGCGGGTCAATCTGTCAGCGCCATCTGTGCAACGCAGGATCAAGCGGCTCGAGGCGTCTGGTGTCATCGCCGCCCAAACGGCCACTGTAGATCCCGCACGTTTTGGACCCGCCTTAACCGTAGTTGTTCAAGTCGAGCTGAACGTGGAGACGGGAGGGGCAATCGAACAGGTCAAGCAAAGCTTCGTCGATGCCCCTGAAGTACAGCAATGCTATTACGTCACTGGTGAAGCCGATTTTGTGTTGATCATTCTGGTGCAAGATATGTCTGAATATGAGGCCCTGACGCAGCGACTTTTCTTTTCAAACGAGACGATCAAGAAGTTCAAAACCTTTGTCACAATGGACCGCACCAAAGTGAGCTTAGAAATCGACATCTGATCAGAATAAAGCGGACATTGAGTTGGTTTGAACGAACGGCGACTTTGTCCGCCTTGTTTCCGTCCATTTGCCGTGCAGCTAAGGTCTGTTGTGAGCCGATTCCGTTGAAAAACTCTTCCTTGATCGCGCCGTATGTCACTGATTCAATTGTCCCGGCGAGCGGGAGGATTGGCGATGATGGGACCGAGGCAAGAGGCGCAAGCGGCCTTGTTCTACGAGTTCTCGCTTGAAGATCACGTTCCCCATGATCACTTGGTTCGATC
>CALFRH010000375.1 GCA_937919225.1 uncultured Parvularcula sp. | reverse complement strand
TGTCAAAGTCGAACGTCTCCAGGACGTCGAGTTCAGATCCTTCGACGTCGATGCGATAGCCCGCAAGGTCGTCTACTTCTTGCGTGGCGTCTAATGTCTGACCGCCTAGTATAACGTAAGCCACCCCTTCACCTTCGTAGGGTGATGCGCTGTAGCCGGAGTAACCATAAGGATTCGAGGTAAATTCGTTGGTGATACCGAAATCGTCGATGCCGTCACCGTTGATGTCCCCCAGCGCCGCAATGCCGTTAGCAAAGTTGCCGAAGTCTGGAACCTCAAATTGGAAAGGGCTGAACAGATCACTGTCGGGCGTGATAGCAAATCCGTTAGAGCCATCCAGATCGTCGATATTTAAAGAAATGGGCAAGCCCGGGCTGGTTTCTGTCGCGTCGTCTCCGAAAACAATGTAGACCGATCCCGCTCGAAATGCCGTGTCTTGGCCTTCGGAATAAGGGGCGTAATAGCTGACATCTGCAACAGGGGCAGCAAGTGCGAAAACAGCGATGACATCACCGTTTATGTCACCTATGATTACAACATCTGCGCCAGCGCGTTCATTTTCGCCATCGCGGCCACGCACGACAAGTCCTGCATAATTGCCCATAAAAATTTCCCCCCAAAACACACTTCTCAAAAAGACCGCAATATAGCCTCAAAAGGGCCTTAAACTGGTCATCGAATCACATTTATATTCTGAGTTAACCACACTCTCACTTGTTCAAGCAACTTTTTGGGTGCGTCGCAAACAGCGCAAAGACCCGCGCAAGATAAGCACTTGTTTGCCGATAAACCTGTGGCGTAGGCTGCTGTCATTTGAGCGAGGAGAATACTTTTGAATGACGAGTTTAGTGCCGCCAGCGAAGCAGAGACCGCCCCTGAAACATCAGCAGCGAAGCTCGAACTGCGTGCTTCGCGAATGATCGTTACGTGGTTGGCCTCGACCAACGCGAGCATAGGTTTCACCACCTATCAAGCTGGAAAAGTATTTCTCGTTGGGAGCAATCGCGCCAGTCATAAAATGTCGGTGTTTGAGCGCAGTTTTTCGCGCTGTATGGGGCTCGGCACCGGACCGGATGGCGCGATCTGGCTGTCATCGCTTTACCAACTTTGGCGGTTCGAGAATTTCCTGACCCCCGGTACGCTGCACGAAGACCACGATGCTGTCTTTGTCCCGGTTGAGGGGCGGACCACAGGCGATATCGACGTGCATGATGTGCACCCACGAGGCACCGAAAAACAGCCTCTATTTGTGGTGACACGGTTCAACTGTTTGGCCACTTTAGATCGTAGCAATAGCTTTCAACCGGTTTGGACCCCGCCCTGGATAGATCGCATTGCAGGTGAAGATCGTTGCCATCTGAACGGGCTAGCGATGCGCGATGGCGAACCCGCTTATGTAACATGCGTGTCGCGCACCAACGTTGCAGGGGCTTGGCGCGACCATCGGAAAGACGGCGGCATAGTGCTCGAAGTCCATAGCGGAGAACCGATCGTCACGGGTCTCTCTATGCCGCACTCCCCGCGGCTGTATCGCGACGAGCTTTACATCATCCAGTCGGGCACAGGTGAATTCGGCCGTGTCGACCGCAAGCGCGGGACATTCGAGCCGATCTGCTTCTTACCGGGTTTTGCCCGCGGCGTGGGCTTCATCGGCAATCACGCAGTGATCGGAGTGTCTCGTCCACGCCGGGACAACACTTTTTCGGGTCTGGCTCTCGATGAGAGGCTGGCTGCTCAGGGGATTGGGCCGAGGTGCATGTTGGCCATCGTGAATCTGGATACTGGCGACATTGAGCATACTTTGGAAATTGATGGCGCGGTGCAAGAGCTCTACGACGTCACAATTCTAAAGGGCATATCGCGTCCTATGATACTCGGGTTCCGCACTCCAGAAATCCGCTTTATGGTTCGACCAGCGTCATTCGTACCGAATGTTGCGGGCGTCTGAATGCCACGTCTTGTAATCGCTTGGAACCCCAGCCGAAGTCTATGCACATGCGGCTGAAATAGTCCATTTTTCACACTTTTAATTACCTGGCCTGTGTTAATCGTCACGTCTTCGGATGTTATAGCAATTCGTCAGGTTGCGCCAGGTCTTCTCGCGAAGCATATCACATCTTTTTTTGCGTCTGCCTGGCAATCACGACGCAAACCCCTGTTCGCTTGAGAATTTAGTGCATAATGGCTTACTGGTCACCACAACTATGATATTCAAACAAACGAAGGCGCGGCTTGCGCTTTTTGATCAGCCGCAAATCTTGGCCAACCCAGTAGGAAGCTGACTTAGGTGTTCTCCGGGACATAAACTGCCTCAAACGCCAGCGTCGTTACCACTCAGACCTGGGCTGCAAAAGCCCAGTAGCATTCGCAATCAAAGTGGTAGGAGCAAACACGCGAGGCGGTGTCAAGCGACGACAGGTAGCTTGCTGCAGGATCGTTGAAAGATAGAGCCACCCTAACCGATGACGATGAGATAGGTGAAGTCAGTCTGCCACAGCTGGTTTGGCCTTGTTGTCTTGTCCTGGAACTCGTCTGCAGCTGACAAAACAACATAGGTTGGGCTGGTGATCAGATCGTAGGACTTGAGGATGCGATAGACCGAAGCGCCTGAAACAAAGTACTTTCCTGTGTTTGTGAATCAAACAGCTGATACGCGGGGAAAGCTCACTTTCCTTCAGAGCCAGTTCTTTGATCCTCTCGCGCTCTAGCGTGGGAATGCGGTTCCAGACCCGTGACGACGAGGGTCCACGATCTTCAAGCGCTTCGGGGCCGCCAACAAGATATCAGTCGTACCAGCGAAAGAAGGTAGTCTTCGGAATGCCCAGCTTTTCCAAAGTGCGCTTGGTCGGCAGACGCGATTGCTCAACCAAGCGGATGACTTTTATTTCTTCGGATACGGGATATCTCATTCGTCGTCGCCCCATCCGCGATCATGCTTTTTTGAGAAGCCATAGTTCTAAGACCTGCTCTGCCAAAACTTCTTTCAGATCGCGGGCTTTACGGCGCAGGTCTTTGACTTCAGTCGATGTCGCGGTACTTACCGTGTCACCTGCCAGCCACTTTTTGCCTGCCTCTAAGAACTCTTTGGACCGACTGTAGTAGAGGCTCTGTGCAATGCCTTCACGGCGACACAGCTCAGCACTGCTGTCCTCGCCATTGAGGCCATCCAGCACGATCCTTATCTTCTCTTTTGCGGAATACTGTTTGCGGGTCGGACGGCGAATGTCTTTGACAACCTTTTCGCCGTGGCACTGCCTGGTTCCCGGTTTCTTTCTCATCTCCACTCCTTGGTGGTTACGATGAGCCAGAAACCATCCCTTATCAAACCGACCTAAACTGTGCCAATGGTGCTGGCGTCAGACAAGCCGCCCCTTCTTTGCTTGTTTCATGGGCACTTTTAGCCTCTCTCATCGCCACAGTCCTTCGAAACGCTTGTCATTCACATGCCAGCCAGCATCTCTCAGCAGTGCTGCGATCCCGCGGTAGCTGTATCGATCGTAGAGGGATGACGATCCGCCAAATGCTCAGCATTGCCAACTATCCGCCAAAGACGTTGACACTTACATACATCAAGAAACCGATCACCGCGATCGATCACATCGAGCTGCTGCTTGCCCTTTCCAGAACGCGCGTCAGGACAGGGACATTGCTGTCTCCATTGAGTCCGACCTAAACCCTGCCGAAATGAAATTCTCAGAAACGAAAGTAAATCTGCAAAAGATCGGCACGAAAGCATTTATAGATGACATCCGCGCTCATACGGAAATCCGTGAGCTCTTCACACTGGAAGAGCGCGGGAATTACTCTACGGCTTGAGGCTGTGTCGGGGTTAAAAGTCGGACGCTCTAGCGTAGCTTTTCTAGAATGC
>CALFRH010000374.1 GCA_937919225.1 uncultured Parvularcula sp. | reverse complement strand
TGTCTATGGGCTCGCTTTTGAAACGGACGCCGCGACGCTACTTGAAAGTTCAGCCCCTGCGCTGGATGAATTGGCCGCGTTCTTGAGCATAAACGAAACGATCTCAGTTCTTCTCGTTGGTCATACCGACTCACAAGGCTCGCTTGAATACAATATCGATTTATCGATGCGCCGCGCCGCGTCCGTCCGTACCGATTTAATATCTAACTATGGCATTTCAGGCGATCGACTGAGCGCGCACGGTGTCGGGTATCTCGCCCCTGTCTCTAACAATACATCTCCCGCCGGACGCGCGCTTAATCGGCGTGTTGCGGAGGAGATCGATGAATAAGGAGCACGTGATGGAAATCCTGAAGCCGTTTGCAGTAACTACGATTGGCGCCTTGAGCATGGCAACATTCGCCAACGCCGCCACGCCTAAAGAAGTCGTCTCAGAGGCGTGTCTTTCAGGACAACAATCGGCCGCGTATTGTAAATGCTATGCATCCGAGTTTGAGACGCTTGCTTCGCAGCTGACCAGCAATGATGCAGCTTTGTTTTTAACGACGTTTGCGGGCGGTATGAGTGTTCTGGGCACGACCGAAACCACCCGACTGCAAACCGAAACGTCGATCGGTGATCGAACACAAGCGTTGGCGTTCTTACCACAGCTGAATGCGGCGCGCGCCACATGCGAGGCACGCGAAGCCGTTATCCCAGCTGCTGACACCGCTGGCGCAGTTTCGCCGCCGCAAAATGATGCTATTGCGGAATTTGTCACAGTCTGCGAAGCGGATGGCGATTCGGATGGGGCCTGTGCGTGTGTCGGACGGGTTTTTCAGGCCCATCTAACTGAAGGCGAATTCAAAATCATGACAGTCTCGCAGGCTGCGAATAGCAAAGGCGAGAATCCGATGACGGCAATTGGGGACGCGTTCGGTGTTGATCAGTCTGGCGCCATGGCGATGCTATCTAGCTTTGCACCCAAGCTTGCAGTGGTTTCGCAGGAACGCGCTGACGATCTTGCAAACTGTGCCCCTTAATCCCCGGTCCGACTACCGTGCACCAGGTTTCGATCCTCTAGCTTCCGGACACTGCTGAATGCTCTTTCGTCTTCTAACAATATCCGCATTCTATTTCGCTCTAGGGGCTTGCGCGCCGACGCAAGCGACCCCGTCATCCAACGACGATGATGCAGTGAATACGGGTTTGATTGCCGAAGTTTCCATACTTCTCAGTCAGTCTGCAGATCGTCCGCGCTTTCAAGATAAAGCCTGCGCGATCCTCACCGACACACTCGGCGAAGCCGCCGCTATCGGTTCCCCCGATCGGACTGGCCAAACAGGGCTTATGGGGACACCAATTGCGTGCGCGCGATCGTATCAAACAGGTGCCAGCACAACTCCGGTTATGGTCTATACCGATCCGCAATTTGTCTCCCGAATTGCCGCTGGTCCACCTCCTGGAGACGCTGTGGAACAGTTCGAGCTTCAAGGCTTCAAAGCGTATGCGACACCAGCAGATCCGCAAGGTATCAGGCCGGCCATCATTGTCGACGCAAGCCCAGCTGCCGTCATCTTCGTTCCCATTTTTGATCTGCCGGAGGCCTCAAACCCCGCGCGCGCTTTGGTCGAATCCCTGCAGCTTGGGTCTTTACGTGATTTAGAGACCAAATCTGCCGCCTCGCAACCGGAAGAGGATAGAGAAGTACAACTTCAAAATCGCGCTGAAAGACTGAAACGAGTGCTCACTACTCGGTTGGACACGGTCTTTGAAGCGCCCGATCTCACCCTGGACCCGATTGGGGTCACGCCGCGCTGTTTGGACATCGGTGAGTTACTGTTTGAGAACACGGAGTTTACCTATGTGAGCGTCTTGGTCGGGTCCGAATGTGTTGCCGATTTGCCTTTGCCCAATGGAGGCGAGGCGATACGTGGACCTTTCAGAACAGTTTTTGAACAATCAGAGCAGACATTCGACGGGAC
>CALFRH010000373.1 GCA_937919225.1 uncultured Parvularcula sp. | reverse complement strand
GCTTCGCCAGCTGGTGACGCTTGATGGTGGCCAGTTAGAGACGTTGGACCTCAACGACCTGAACCAACGGGTGATCAACCCGAACAACCGGTAGAAGCGACTAATGGAGCTTCGCGCGCCAGATATCATTGTGCGGAACGAAAAGCGGATGTTGCAAGAAGCAGTGGATGCCCTCTTTGACAATGGTCGCCGCGGCCGTGTCATTACCGGCACGAACAAACGGCCTCTTAAGTCGCTGTCCGACATGCTGAAAGGTAAGCAGGGCCGGTTCCGTCAGAACCTCCTTGGGAAGCGGGTCGACTATTCCGGCCGGTCTGTGATCGTGGTGGGCCCAGAACGGAAACTCAACGAGTGCGGCTTGCCCAAAAAGTTGGCGCTCGAGCTGTTCAAACCCTTCATCTATTCACGGCTAGACGCCAAGGGGCTGTCTGCCACGGTGAAGCAGGCCAAAAAGCTGGTGGAGAAAGAGCGACCGGAGGTTTGGGATATCCTCGACGAGGTGATCCGTGAACATCCGGTGATGCTGAACCGTGCGCCGACGCTGCACCGGCTCGGGATCCAGGCATTTGAGCCTAAGCTTATTGAGGGTAAGGCCATTAACCTGCACCCGCTGGTGTGTACGGCCTTTAACGCTGACTTTGACGGTGACCAAATGGCGGTGCACGTGCCGCTATCGCTCGAGGCACAGCTTGAAGCCCGCGTCCTTATGATGTCCACGAACAATATTCTGTCTCCTGCGAACGGGAAGCCGATTATTGTGCCGTCCCAGGACATTGTGTTGGGTCTCTATTACATCACTATCGAAAAAGAGAATGAGCCCGGCGAGGGGATGGTCTTTGGCGATGTGGCTGAGATCGACCATGCGCTCGAGGCGGGCGCGGTGAGCCTCCATGCGAAGGTCAAAGCGCTTTGGAAGTCTGTGGATGCCGACGGCAATCCGACCCAGGAGATTGTGGAAACGACCCCTGGCCGGATGAAAGTGGCGGCAGTGCTGCCGAAGAACTCAAATGTGCCGTTTGAGGCGGTGAATAAGCTCCTCACCAAGAAAACCATTCAGGGCCTCATCGATACGGTCTACCGCCATTGCGGCCAGAAGCAGACGGTAATCTTTGCCGACCACATTATGGAGCTTGGCTTCAAAGAGGCGTGTAAGGCGGGTATCTCCTTCGGTAAGGATGACATGGTCATCCCTGACACGAAGAAGGGTATCGTTGACGAAACCCGGTCGCTCGCGTCCGAGTATGAACAGCAATATGCGGATGGCCTCATTACCCGCGGTGAGAAATACAACAAAGTTGTTGACGCCTGGGCTAAGTGTACGGACAAAATCGCCGAAGAGATGATGAAAGAAATCTCGACGACGAAGGTGGACCCTGAAACCGGCCGGGTGCAGGAACCCAACTCCGTTTACATGATGAGCCACTCTGGGGCGCGGGGCTCACCCACCCAGATGCGTCAGCTGGCGGCGATGCGGGGCCTTATGGCCAAGCCGTCAGGTGAGATCATCGAAACGCCGATCATCTCGAACTTTAAAGAAGGGCTGACGGTGCTCGAGTACTTTAACTCGACCCACGGCGCGCGGAAGGGTCTTGCCGATACGGCGCTGAAGACCGCGAACTCCGGGTACCTCACACGGCGTCTCGTCGACGTGGCGCAGGATTGTATCGTGCGTGAGATCGATTGCGGCACCACCAAGGGCATCACCCTTGAGGCCGTGGTGGATTCCGGTGAGATTGTCTTGCCGCTCCACGAACGGATCCTTGGACGGACGGTTCTTGAAGACGTCGTCGAGCCTGAGAGTGGTGAGGTGCTTGCACCCGCTGGCACGCTGCTCGACGAGAATATGGCAGAGGCCATCGAAAAGGCCGGTGTACAAAAGGTGAAGGTGCGTTCGCCCCTCACATGTGAAACCCCCGTGGGCATCTGCGCGACCTGCTATGGCCGTGACCTCGCCCGTGGTGAGGCGGTCAATGTCGGTGAAGCGGTCGGTGTTATCGCGGCCCAGTCCATCGGTGAACCGGGTACACAGCTCACCATGCGGACCTTCCACGTGGGCGGCACCGCTCAAGTGGGGGATGTGTCTCTGATCGAGGCGAGCCATGAAGGTACGGTGAAGCTTGAGAACCGGAATGTGGTGAAGGATAGCTCCGGCGACCTCATCGTCATGGGCCGGAACACTCTCATCAAAATCCTTGATGCTGCCGGTGAAGACTTGGCCAGCTTTAAGGTCACTTACGGGACCAAGCTTCGCGTCGATGATGGCGATAAGGTAGAGCGCGGTCAGCGTCTCGCCGACTGGGACCCTTACACTCAGCCAATCCTCACCGAGGTGGCGGGTAAGGTTTCTTACGAAGACTTGGTCGAACAGGTCTCCTTCCAAAGCGTGGCGGACGAAGCCACGGGCCTCTCCTCGAAAGTGGTGAGTGACTGGCGGTCAAACCCTCGCGGGGCGGACCTTCGTCCGGCCCTGTCCATACGGGCAGGGGACGGTGCTGTCCTCAAACTCGATAGCGGCAATGACGCGCGCTACCTCTTGCCAGTGTCGGCCATTCTGTCCGTAGAGGATGGAACAGAAGTCCAGCCAGGCGATGTGATGGCCCGTATCCCAACCGAGGGTGCGAAGACCCGGGACATTACCGGGGGTCTGCCGCGGGTGGCAGAACTCTTTGAAGCTCGTCGTCCGAAGGACCATGCCATCATCGCTGAGATCGATGGCCGGGTGGAGTTTGGTCGCGACTATAAGAACAAGCGCCGCATCTCTATCGTACCGGTGGATGAGGAACAGGATCCTCGCGAATATCTCGTACCCAAGGGCAAGCACATCGCGGTCCAAGAGGGCGACTTTATTGCGAAGGGTGAGTATCTCCTCGACGGGAACCCGGCGCCCCATGATATTCTCGACGTGATGGGAATTGAGGCGTTGGCTGACTATCTCATCAACGAGATTCAGGAAGTTTACCGATTGCAGGGTGTGCCGATTAACGACAAGCACATTGAGGTGATTGTCCGGCAAATGCTGCAAAAGGTTGAAGTCTCCGATCCAGGCGACTCCGGCTTCTTGAAAGATGAGCAAGTGGACAAGGTGGACTTTGACGAAGCCAACCGCACATTGGATGCGCAAGGTCTGAAGCCTGCTGAAGGTCAGCCGGTCCTGCTTGGGATCACGAAGGCCAGTCTACAGACCCGTTCGTTTATCTCAGCGGCGTCGTTCCAGGAGACGACCCGTGTGCTGACAGAAGCAGCGGTGAACGGGAAAGTAGACACGCTGGAAGGCCTTAAAGAGAACGTCATCGTTGGTCGCCTCATCCCGGCTGGGACAGGTGGTCAGATGGCCAAGCACCAGATTGAGGCTGACAAGCGCGACGATCAGCTCATCCAAGAGCGGGAAGCGCGTGAAGCAACGGCGCTGCCGGCACCTGAAAGCCTACCGCCCGCCGGTGGTGATGACGGGGCCGCTGAGGTGGCGGCTGAGTAGGCCCGCCCTTTAATGGAAACAATGGACACCGCTCTTGCGTCATGTGGGGGCGGTGTTTTCTTTTGCGTTGAGGGACGATGCTGCTTAGCAGCGTGGTCGATTTATTTGGGTGTCATCCCGGAAATCGCGCGAGCGATTGTCCGGGATCCATAAAGTGAGGGATGGAAGTATCTTGCTGGTGTTGAAGCATCAAAGCATATGGATCCCGGTCTTGCCCTTTGGGCAAACCGGGATGACGGCCTTTTTATTGTGGGACGTCTGATGAACAGCAATCTCCCCCTCCGCATTGGCATTGTCGTCATCGGCCGTAATGAGGGCGAGCGTCTCATCGCGTGCCTTGATGCGTTACCCACCGAGCTGGCGCGGGTTTATGTGGACAGTGCGTCAACGGACAATAGCATCGACGAAGCGCGGGCCCGCGGGGCCGATGTGGTCGAACTCGATATGAGCATCCCATTCTCCGCCGCGCGCGCGCGAAATGAAGGCGTCGAAAGACTGCTCGAAGTGGCGCCGGCGACCGAGGCCGTCCAATTTCTCGACGGGGACACGATTATGCAGCCCGGCTGGTTAGAGGCCGCCGCCACCCATCTTAGCGCGAACCCAGGCACCGTGGTGGTGGCCGGGCGCCGCCGCGAGCGTTTTCCGGATGCCAGTTGGTATAATGAGCTTTGCGACATTGAATGGAACACGCCTGTGGGGGAGGCCGCCGCGGTGGGGGGCGACGCGCTTTATCGTGTTGAGGCTTTCAAGGCCGCGGGCGGCTTCAACCCCGGGGTGATCGCCGGGGAGGAACCTGAGCTTTGCTATCGCCTGCGTCAGGCCGGGGGCCGGGTGGAACGCCTGGACCAAGAAATGACCCTCCATGACGCGGGCATCCATTCCTTTGGCCCCTGGTGGAAGCGGGCGCGCCGGGGCGGTTATGCCCTTGGTCTTGGCGTCCTTATGCATGGGCGGGGCCCTGAACGATATGAAGTGGCCCGCGCCATTCGCGCGCTCTTTTGGGGGGTGGGCCTGCCGGCCTTATTTGTCCTTGGGCTCCTGGTTGGTGCGGGGTGGTTAAGCCTTATGATTCTGGCGGTGTACGGCGCAAAATGGGTACGGGTCGCGGCGCGGTTCGAGGGGGTGGTCACCAAGCCCTGGCGCTATGCGCAGTTCCTGATGCTCGCCAATGCGGCGGAGGCCCAGGGGGTCATCCAATGCTTTTGGGAGCGTTTCCGCGGCCGCCAAGCCACCATCATTGAATATAAATAGTGTGTTCTCCCATCGGCGCCGGGAGGGCACTATGGTGATGCGTTTACCGCCAATATTGACTGTAGGTGATCGGCCCGGCGGGCCATGGTTTTTTCAAAGCTGTTATCCCTGGCAAATGCTAGGGCGGCGGCGGCTTTTGGGTGAATAGCGGAGCGGTCTTGATCGAGGGCTATTACTCTCTCGGCCATAGCGTTTGGCTTCCCCAAGGGCACAAGCCAACCTGCATCTGCTCTTCGCATCAATCCGGCGAAAGCATCATTCTGTGTACCAATTATAGGGATACCGCACCCGAAGGTCTCTAAGTAGGTGCATGACGGGTCGGACTGCGGATGGGGGCACGTAAACAAGTCTATGTTCTGACGTAAGAATGGGACTAATTCGTCTTCAAACCGGATTGATCCATGAAAGGTCACATAATCGTGGAGATCGAGCGTTGCGACCTCTTCGCGCATCTGTTCATCGAGGGAGCCTTCACCAAAGAGGTGAAGGTGCGCGTTGCACTGAGCGTTTTTTAGGGCAGCTGCCATTGGGATCAACTGATCGCTCCCTTTCATTGGCTCAAAACGACCGGAGAAAGCGATTTGCAATGGTGCCCCCGCATTGATTCGCTCGGCCCGGTTGGTCATTTCCTCGATGGTACCCTGGTTGGTTTCGGACAGCCGTGTATCGAAAAAGACAATGCTATTGGAGGTGATGGCCCCATAATTGTCCGATGCAGGAGTACCATTGAATTGAACGCCTGTTGACGCCCGTAGGGATGCGCGACGGACGGGCTCCATCCGCAAGTTCCAAAGTGCTCCCTTTAATCGTCTCAATAGGGATTCTTTCGCCACCATATTGATTTGAAGGCGCGTCTCAAGGGTGTATTCGTATATGGATACACACGGAATATTTTGCTGTTGGGCCTGATGAGGTAGGGGAAGAAGATGATGAAGGTCGGCGTTGGTGAGCAAAACATCAGCGCCCGCCAAATGGCTAGGAAGGTCGTCGACTGTCGAGAATGCCACTTCGTAAGGGATATCTGACCGTTCGTACAACGCACCGCCGCTGAAAAGTTGATTTGTCTCTCCTTCCAACATGACAACTCTCATCGGGCCGCCCCAGTAGTGCTGTAGCTTGATATTGCCCGTGTGGAATTTCACATCCATCCGAACAGTCGAGGGGGAGACGTTGACCCCGGTCACCGCTGGGATGATCAACAATTCGTGATTATGTACCGCTTGAGGTCTCATGACGTGGGGGTCCGATAGCCGAGTTCAGCTAAATCTATATTCATCAAAGATGACAACAAGGCGTTGTCTTTTTCGTAGTAGGCGCCGAATCGAGCATCAATTTTCGCTCGAAGGTTGCGTTCCATTGCTTTGTCCCACCGCGACGGCACTAGTTGATCGCAAATGCGCGCAATGTGATTCGCTAACCTTCGGTCCCAGCCGAGTTGAGGGGTGAGGGGGTTGGTCGTGGTCAAACGATTGAGCCACCGAGCAAGCGTCAATGAAGTGATCCCCAGGCCTTTATTAACGCGTTTACTTGGTGGCGGGATGTTTTGTGTTGCGGAAAGCCCAGCGAACTCTTGGACCCTATGGACAAACTGTTCAAAGCCATCGCTGAGGAGTTCGTAGGGTAACACGAGCACCCGATTCGCTCCGAATAAAGACTGGTAGGTCTGTATCGCACGGGAATAGAGCAGAAAAGATGGACGAAGAATGGGGCTAAACCCGGGCGGCTCGTCGCCGGTGCCCAAAAAATGGTCGAATGGGGTGAAGAAACCCTGGATAATGTGCTCGCGATACATAGACAGCGCGATTTCTCGTTGTTCTCGAACAACAATCAGGACTTTCGCCTCGGGCATAATGGCATGCAGTTTTTCTGCGATCTCTTTGCCATTGTACCGTCTCACAACCGGATCCCCTAAGAGGACCTCCTCGGACCACACGGACACCGTGCTCTCGGGGGTGGGTGTCGTTTCGCCCAGCAATTCGGTGCGCGCTGTTGCCCCGTCAAAAATGTGGCTATCGTCGATGATGGTGGCTTCGGCCAGAAGGCTACGGTAGCCCTCCGTAGGCACGCTGAAACCTAAGGTGTTGTCGGCGAAAACCCGCTTCTGCAATAGCGTTGAGCCAGTCTTAATGTAACCGACGTGTAAGAGGGGCGACAATGTCATGTATGCTTGGTCCCGTCCTGCCGGAGTTTGGGCAGGTCCACTATTTTCCATAAGCGCTGGCTTGTTGTGGTTCGGGGATAATTCCTCTCACCGTCGCCTAAAGCACTTCATGCCATCAAAAACCTAACACTCATTGTATGTGTGACATACCACCGTTTGGGCTAGTCGGCTCGATTGAGTCTTTGTGCCACGCTGGCGTCCGGGCCACGCCGTGCCTGACCGAAAAAATCGGGATTTGTCCCCAACATTAGAGTCGTTGTGAGGGGCATGGAAGCCGAAGTTTAATGCCCAAAGCGGCGGAAAAGTCCCATTGGGTGATCATTGAGCTCTTTAGAGCGACGAAACTATAAAGAGCGCTTGACGGGGTAGGGGCAACCTAGTACTGCGCTCGCCACGCCAGATGAGGCACGGTCGGCGGGTTTCGCCCAACGATACTTCCTCGGCAAGACAGAAAATGAAGCGTTTTTCCTGGGTGGCGCGCCGGAAGCCGGTGGCGCCGTTTGGTCGTTTCATTGAGGTTGCGCCGCGGTCCTCTGTTCCTCTGGCATTGTTTTAACGCGACAGACGGAAGTTTGGATGCCCACAATTCAGCAGCTGATCCGCAAACCGCGGAAGCCGAAGCGGAAGATCAACAAGGTCCCGCATTTGCAAGGTAACCCGCAAAAGCGTGGGGTTTGCACCCGCGTGTACACAACCACCCCGAAAAAGCCGAACTCGGCGCTTCGGAAGGTGGCAAAGGTCCGCCTCACTAATGGGTATGAGGTGATCAGCTACATCCCCGGTGAGGGTCACAACCTTCAAGAGCACTCAGTGGTGCTGATCCGTGGCGGTCGGGTGAAAGACCTTCCCGGTGTGCGTTACCATATCCTCCGCGGTGTCCTCGACACCCAAGGGGTGAAAGACCGTAAGCAACGCCGTTCGAAGTACGGCGCGAAGCGACCCAAGTAAGAGAGGCCTTAGGACATGTCCCGTCGTCGTCAGGCCGAAAAGCGGCCTATCAACCCCGACCCCAAATTCCACGATCAAACCGTTTCCAAGTTCATGAACTACGTCATGCTGGACGGGAAGAAATCCGCTGCCGAGAAAATCGTCTACGGCGCCTTTGATCGTATCGAAGAAAAGCTGAAGCGCCCACCGGTGGAGCTGTTCCGCGAGGCGCTCGATAATGTGACCCCGTCGGTTGAGGTTCGTTCTCGCCGGGTTGGTGGGGCGACCTATCAGGTGCCTGTTGAGGTGCGTCCTGATCGGAAGCTCGCCTTGGCCATGCGGTGGTTGATTGCGGCAGCACGGAATCGTAACGAGACGACGATGGTCGCCCGCTTGTCCGAAGAGCTGATGGATGCGGCTCAGAACCGCGGCTCCGCTGTTAAGAAACGGGAAGACACGCACAAGATGGCGGAAGCCAACCGCGCGTTCTCCCATTATCGCTGGTAAAGATGAATTGGGGTTCGTCCCCTTTGTAGAGGCACACTGACATGTCCCGCGAATATCAAATCGAGGACTATCGCAATTTCGGCATCATGGCGCACATCGATGCTGGGAAAACGACGACCACAGAACGTATTCTGTACTACACCGGCAAAAGCTATAAAATCGGTGAAGTGCATGATGGCGCTGCGACCATGGACTGGATGGAGCAGGAGCAGGAGCGGGGGATTACGATCACCTCGGCTGCGACCACCTGTTTCTGGGAAGGTCGTGATGGCAAAAAGCGTCGTCTGAACATTATTGATACCCCTGGCCACGTGGACTTCACCATTGAGGTGGAGCGGTCCTTGCGGGTGCTCGACGGCGCGGTGGCGCTTCTTGACGGCAACGCTGGTGTTGAGCCGCAGACCGAAACCGTTTGGCGTCAGGGCGACAAGTACAACGTCCCTCGGATGTTCTTCGTCAACAAGATGGATAAGATCGGTGCGGACTTTTACGCGTCGGTTGATTCGATCCATGAGCGTCTGGGCTGTAAGACTGTTATTCTCCAGCTGCCCATTGGGATGGAAAGCGATTTCGAAGGGGTTGTCGACCTCATCGAAATGGACGCCATCATTTGGCGCGGCGAAGAAAACGGCGCGAAGTTTGATCGCGTTGAGATTCCTGACGACCTGAAGGAAAAAGCCGAAGAGTATCGGGAGAAGATGATCGAAACGGTCGTCGAACTCGATGAAGCGGCAATGGAAGCGTATCTTGAAGGCGATATGCCTGACAATGACACCATCCGGGCTCTGATTCGGAAGGGCACCATCGCTGTGGACTTCCACCCCGTGATGTTAGGGACGGCGTTCAAGAACAAAGGTGTTCAGCCTTTGCTCGACGCGGAGATCGACTACCTGCCACGCCCTGAGGATATCCACGCTATTAACGGCACAGAGCCGGATAATGAGGAAGAGGTGTCCCGTC
>CALFRH010000372.1 GCA_937919225.1 uncultured Parvularcula sp. | reverse complement strand
ATAGGGTATACGGTATGAAATGGTTAAAATTCACTGGTGGCGTCTTTGGCGTGATCGTCGTCATTGCAGGCGGAGTCTTTTTTGCAATGCAGGACGCCGTCAAGCAATTTGACCGTCCGGCATTGGCAAGTTGCGCTGAAAGCACCGAGCCAGCCTGCGACGCTTCCTTCATGGGCGACAGCGGCAGCATCGATTACCGCTTGGTGAAGCCAGAAAATAACGTACAGCCCCAAGCGATGCTGGTCGTGCTACACGGCGCCGGCTTAACGGCGGCCGGACAATATTGGCTCGCCGACGGGAACCTTGACGCGCTGGCGACACGGGAACAAATCCTGGTCGTTCTTCCCGATGCGGGCGGTGACATACAGGTTTGGAAAGATGGTGAGAACCCGGACCACCCTGCTGCCCAAAAATTGCCGAACCAGCTGCCGGTTGTCATCGAGCTTATCAACTCCCTCGCCGCAGAGTACGGAATTGACAGGCGCGAGGTTAGCCTTGTTGGTTATTCCAATGGCGGAACAATGGCGATGCGCATCGCCTGCGAAGCAGAGGTAGCATTCAGATCAGTCGGGTCCTTTGGTTCTCCCATCAGTCAGTACCAAATTGACAATGGCTGTGCCCACTCAACGCCGGCGATGATCAAGCACGGCACCTAGGACGTAACCAATAATTTCGAGGGAGTGTATTCTTCCTTTCTCTGGATGGAAACTCGCGAGTATGAAGGACATCCCATCGACCCGCAGATCTCGTCCCCCAGGACGATTGAGTTTTGGCGTGATGTAAATGGCTGCGCTTCGACCTCAGAAACGTCGACATTGCCAGACAATGACCCAAAGGACGGAACACTCACCCAAATTGTTACGTATAGTGACTGTACGAGTGGCGCTGCTGTTGCCCATGCCATCGTCGAAAATGGCGGCCACTCCGTTCCGGGCGACAGGCCCTTCCCCCTTATCATCAGTTTGATGACGGGCGGAAAGCTTGCCAAAGATTATAGCGGCTATGACGTGTTTTGGGCGTTCACAAAAGAGTTCAACGGTCAAGACTGAACGGCGATTTCGTCGCGGTTCAGTCCGAGCCCGTCACGCCTTTACCCATGGGGCGTGATGGGTTCCTTTCGATATTGAATCAACCAGATGCATTAGAACCTTTGTTTTTCGCGCATGAGCCGACTTGCTCTGATCCAATGTGATCGCCGGCGCGATGCTGTAACTCACCGCCACAGTCGAAAATTGGCCTTTATGTAAATATATTTACATACTATACTCTCCCTCACCCGCCGCATTTGACAATGAGGGAAGACATGCAGCCAACCGGTGTCACATCAGCAAGCTGGTTCACGGAAGAACATACGCAATTTCAAACATCAGTTCGCGGTTTTTTTGATCGCGAAATGACACCGCTACAAGACCGTTGGCGCACCCAAGGGTACGCTGACCGTTCCTTCTGGCAGCGCGCGGGGGAAATGGGTCTATTGGGAGCAGCCGCCCCCGAAGAGTTCGGCGGAACCGATGCCGGCAAAAGTTACGAAGCGATCGTACTTTACGAGACAGCGCTGAAAGGCGAAACCAGCTGGAGCTTCATGATCCAGACGGTGGTCCTCCATTATATTCTGGCTTATGGCACAGAGGCGCAAAAAACCAAATGGATCCCGGGCCTCGTTGACGGATCTATCGTCGGTGCAATCGCCATGACGGAGCCTGATTGCGGCTCGGACCTTCTTGCCATGACAAGTAGTGTACAAACTGTTGAGGGTGGATACCGGCTAAACGGCAGCAAGACCTATATAACCCATGGTACGACTGCAGATCTTGTGATTGTAGCAGCGCGCACCCAACCAGGGCGCTCCGGCAATGCCCTTTCATTGTTTTTGCTGGATGCTCGCGATTGTGATGGTCTGACACGCGGACCGGCCATGGCCAAAATCGGCACACCGGGGAGTGACACCAGTGACCTCTTTTTCGACAATGTTTATCTATCTGTAGGCAGTCTTTTAGGATCAGAGCCCGATCTTGGTTTTCCGCAGTTAATGACCCAATTGCCCTGGGAACGATTAGTTTTAGGCATCAAAGCCCTGGGGGCGATCGACTGTGCCATCGCCTCGACGGTTGAATTCGCCCAAAATCGCTCCGTGTTTGGCAAACGCCTTATCGACATGCAGAACACACGCTTCAAACTCGCCGAAGCAAAAGCAAAAGCCGAGATGTTGCGCAGCTTTATGAATGACTGCATCGCCGCCGCGGAAGCAAATGAGCTTGATACCGCCACCGCATCGATGGCAAAGCTCATGGGCGCAGAGCTGCAGAATCAAATTGTAGGTGAGTGCGTACAATTATTCGGCGGAGCTGGCTTTATGTCTGAAAGCCTGATCGCAAGATTGTACGTCGATGCCCGGGTGCAAACCATCTATGGCGGAGCAAGCGAAATTATGAAGGAGCTTATCGCCAAAAGCCTCGACCGGGAGCATGGCTGACATGCTCAGCTTACATAGTGCGTAAACGCATCTGACTTTTGCTTTGGCGCAATGAGCTTGTTCTCAGGCGCAACAGGATCAGCGTATCCCAACGACATTCCGCAAACCAATAGTTCATCCTCCTCCATTGGAAGGATACCCCGCACAACCTTGTGATACCAGTTGAATATGGCTTGGGCACAGCTATCCAGCCCCTCGATCCGTGCCGCTACCATAATCGACTGTAGGAACATTCCCATATCCATATAGGTTCCGGTTGCGAGGCGTCGGTCAAACGTCAAAAATAACCCCACAGGCGCACCAAAGAAACGAAAATTCTCGTGCAGCTGGCGCGTACGGGCCACCTTGTCATCTCTGGCAATCCCGAGAAGATCGTACAACTTAAAACCAACTTCCCGCCGACGACCAAGATATGGTTCAAACCACTGCGTTGGGTAATAGTCGAACTCAGGCTGGTGGTTCTCTTCGGGCTCAGACTCAATAGCGCTCAGTATACCGTCTGTGACCTTTGCCTTTACATCCCCCTCAACGACATAGACCGTCCAAGGCTGGATGTTGTGACCACTGGCCGAGTAGGCGGCGGTGTCGAGAATACGCGTGAGCTTTTCCCGGGATACGCCCCGGTCAAGAAATCGACGAACCGAGCGTCGAGACCTAATTGGCCAGTGCGCGCTTTCGGGATCAGAAACGTTTGCGTCCATGGCACCACCCTTCGGTCAAAACCCAGGATTAACGTAAATATATTTACACTCATGGTAAAGCGCCATTTGTCAAACTTGGCTCATGGAAGCCACCGGGCTATGCACAGTAAGACCGATTGAGATAACCACACCCACCTAGGGCCACTCGATGAGCGATGAACGATTTCATATGGCGAACCGCCTGTTATTCAGGATGTTCAAGACCACGAACCTTATGCATGTCACCGGCACGGCCTGGACAGCTTCCCTTAAACTCACGACCCAGCAATGGTCTGTTTTAGGAGCGTTAGCGAGCCCCGGATACGACGATGGACTTACCGTAAACGAATTGGCCGAATATCTGTTTGTATCACGGCAGAACGTGAACGGCCTGCTAGATCGTTTGGAACAAGCAAAATTGACCGAACGGGTGCAAAATGCATCAGATCGCCGTGTTCGGTTCGTGCGCCTGACAAAAAAAGGCAAAGCGATATGGTCCAATTTATCGAACGAAATTGGGTCCTACTATGACGCGGCCCTTGATGGGTTCAGCGACGAAGAAATCGTGCAATTCCAGTACCTGACTGATCGCTTAATGACGAACCTCCTGCAAATCCGCGAGGAGAAAGAGAATCGGAAAAAAGGCACGATCGACCAGGTGTGATAATTATAAAGCGAATACTGTGTTATTTGACATCCAGGTCCGCCCCTCTATCGTCCATTTTCTCTAGCGCCGATACAACGTGGATGGCATCCTGCATTGCCCGGTAAGCGTCAAGGCCTGCCGCGTGACGGGCACCGCCGATTTTGTGTACGATAGCCGGTCCATCGTCGGTATTCTCATCGAAAGCAGTGTTCGATATTTGTCCAGCACACAGAATGATTGTGTCGGCTGGGATGGTATCAAACCCTGCTTCCGTCGAAATATGCAACCCATCATCATCGATTTTCTCATACGTCACGCCAGCCAGGAACCGAACACCGGCTTTCATCAACCGCTCACGCTTTATCCAATCCGTCGTGATCGATAAGCTCTTTCCTAAGCGTCCGGGCGAGCGCTGCAATATTGTGATATTGCGGATCGTTTCGGGTTGCTTCTGCAATTGCGGATCTAGGCCGCCCCGTTTGTCCGGATCCTCTGAAATACCGTAATACGACGCGAAGACGTCGCGTCTCGCCATTTGATAGTCAGGTTCAAGCAGATACTCCGCAACGTCAACGCCAATCCCACCCGCGCCAACGATGACGCAGCGCGCACCGGGCGTCACTGCCCCCGACAAAATATCTTCATAGGTCGCAACAGAAGGGTGATCGACACCGGGAATATCCAAGGGCCTCGGCAGCGCACCCGTCGCATCGATAATCCCATCGACCTGTTTAAGATCAGTAAGCGTTGGTTTATGCGATAGATGTACGTCAACACCTGTCTCTTCCAATCGGGTGGTCAGGTACCTCAAAAACGACGAGAACTCTCCTTTGCCGGGGACGCGCTGGGCAAGATGAACAAGACCGCCGAGGCGTTCGCGCTGCTCAAACAGCGTCACTTTATGTCCCTTAGCGGCCGCCTCCGCCGCAGCGGTCATGCCCGCGACACCGCCGCCGATCACGGCAATCCGCAACGACCTTTTTACCGGTAGGTCGGGGAAGTCTATCTCCCGTCCCGCCCGCGGATTAACAAGACAGCTGGGTGGCTGCTCAACGAAAATGCTGTCCAGGCAGGCCTGGTTACAAGCGATGCAGGTGTTGATGCTCTTAGGCCGCCCTTCCCGGGCCTTACTCACGAAATCGGGATCCGCAAGCATCTGTCGCGATACGGATATAAAATCCGCCACACCACCTTTGAGAAGATCTTCCGCAATTTGAGGATCATTAATTCGGTTTGAAGCGATCACCGGCACCGAAACAGTTGAACGAAGAGACGCAACCTCGTTTGCAAAAGCAGCGCGTGGTGTCACTTGGGCAACGGTTGGGACGCGGGATTCATGCCACCCAATACCGGTGTTAAAGGCGTCAACCTCTTCGGCCTCCAACGCTTGCGCTAGATCCACAATCTCCCGGTGCGTCATCCCATCCTCAACCAGATCAAGAACAGAAACACGAAAGAGAAGGGGAATCTGCCGCCCTATGCGACGGCGAATGGTGCGTACAATGTCGATAGCATATCGTCTTCGGTTATCCCACCCGCCACCAAATTTATCATCCCGCTGGTTCGTTCGGGGAGCCAGGAACTGATTGATGAGAGAGCCTTCAGACCCCATCACCTCGATGCCCGAATAGCCGCACTCGAGTGCAAATTCTGCAGCCGCTGCAAAAGCTTCAATCGAGGCTTCCACTTCTTGAGTGCTCAAGGCTCGCGGGGTGTACTTGTTAATAGGTGCACGGATGCTGGATGCCCCCACGCAATCAGCGCTGTGGGCATATCGTCCGGCGTGAAGAAGTTGAGCGAAAAAAGGAACACCTCTTTCAGTAACCGACTGAGTAAGTGTACGCTGATACTCGCGATCAAGATAATCAGGGTGCATGACCAACGCGTCGGTCTCAAACCGCCCTAAAGGATCCGGTGAAAATCCGCCGGATATAATAGCGCCGACCTCACCATCGACGCGGGCACGGTAGAACGCGATTTCCCGCTCAAGAGGCCTATCGAGTGTTTCAAAGCGGGTATGCATCGCCCCCATGATCACCCTGTTGGTAAGCTGGGCGGTCCCGATGCGCCCGGGGTCCAATAGTCGTGGGAACGTCGACTTCTCCTCAGAAGAGCTTTCGGCGGAGATTGAACGGTTTACGGATTGCATAACCTTATTTATGTAAATATATTTACATTATGTCAAATCCATCATCGGCCCAAGAGCCTGTTTTGGCTTTTCATCACGGGCGTCTCTATGAGATACGCCTCAACCGAGCGCATCGTCTCAATGGCTTCACCGATGCGCTCGCGACCAGCGTCATTCACCATATTAAGAAAGCCGAGGACGATCCCAATGTGCGGGTGTTGTTGATGACAGCCACCGGCCCAACCTTCTCCTGCGGCATGGATTTGGATGACTTGCTTCATGATGGGTATGAGGCTGTACAGATTTCAAAGTTGCTCGACACTATCTACAATCCTTTAATCCGCAAGCTTGCATCTGTTCGATTGCCCGTTGTCGCGGCATTGAATGGCATCGCTGCGGGCGGTGCCGTCGGACTTGTCCTAGCGGCAGACTTCATTGTTGCGAGTAAGGACGCAAAGCTGGTGAGCGCTTTTTCCAAGCTTGGCCTCGTGCCCGATTGCGGCGTGAGCTGGGCGGCTGTTCGTAAGCTTGGATATAATCGGGCAATGGCCTTTTCACTCCTTGAAAGGACTATTGATGCCAATGAAGGAATGAGGCTTGGGGTCTTCACCGAAGTCGTAGGCACAAGCGACCTTCATAGCAGCGCCATAGAGCTTTCTGAGAAACTCGCAGCGACCTCTGCCATGGCGACATCCCTTACAAAGGCGGCGTTTAACGACGCACTCTCTGCCCCTCTCGAAACGCAGTTGGAGACGGAAAGAGGTCTACAGGACAGCGCCTTTAGTGGGTCCGATTTTATGGAGGGGTTTAGGGCGTTCAAGGAGAAACGACGCCCCCAATTTTGAGATGGCGTCACCGCGCCCCGTTCAAAAACCCCTCGACAAGGCGTTGCGTCTCCCCCTCCCCCGCCAGTTGAGAGATTCCATCGATTTCCGCTTGCGCAGCCGATCTGTCATCCTTACCAAGACATCGCTTGGCAGCTCGCAACGCTGATTGCGGGCGCGCCGCCAGCCCTTCGATGAACGATGTCATGTGGGCGTTCGCCCGATCGCCCTCCACAACCCTATCCACCAAACCAAGTGACAACGCATCACCAGGCTTAACGATCATGCCGGTCAAGATCATTCTGCGGGCAACACTGAGCCCAACGAGCTCACGCAACCGAAATGTTCCGCCTGCTGCTGGGATCAATCCCAAACTGGTTTCCGGTAACCCAAGACGCGCGCGATCAGATGCCAACCGAAAATCGCACGCCAGCGCAAGCTCCAGTCCGCCACCCATGGCGGGTCCATCGATCTCCGCAATGGTGACATGGGGAAGCGCGGCAATGCGGTCCATCGTCCTTTGGATGCGTTGCGCGAAGCGCCCCATGGCCAACGACGGATCCCCATGGGCAAAAATGGCCTGGATTTCACTGAGGTCGGCTCCTGCGCAAAACACCCCGGCACGTCCCGCAAAACTCAGTACTGACACAGAAGGGATCTGCTCTACATAGTCGAGGGCAAGGTGGATCTCATCCATCAGAGCCGACCCAATCTGATTGGCCTTCCCTGACTCAATCCTTATCCGCGCCCACGCCCCTTCTTCCGTCAGCGTTAAATGAGAAAATGTCGGGGGTGACGTCACATTAGTCGCCATCACGCGCTTTCCTGAAAGCGGGCGCACGCTTCTCGTTAAAGGCTTGGACGCCCTCTTTGGACTCTGCCGTATCATAATAGAGCGATAGGGCTTGCATGCCCATAAAGGAGATGCCCCGGATCATTTCGGTATCTGCGTTGAAGGACCGTTTTGCGAGCGCGATCGCAGTCGGGCTTTTTGCGACGATTTCTGCGGCCCAGGCGTTAACCTCCGCATCCAGTTGATCGTCCGGAACAACCTTGTTCACAAGGCCCATCTGGCACGCTTCCTCTGCCGTATACCGACGGCAAAGATACCAGATCTCGCGGGCCTTCTTCTCGCCGACACTGCGGGCTAGAAGCGCGGTACCGAACCCGGCATCAACGGATCCCATCTTCGGCCCTACTTGCCCGAATTGGGCGGATTCACAGGCAATCGTGAGATCACAAAGGGTCGCAAGGACGTTCCCGCCACCAATGGCATACCCACTAACCTTCGCAATCACCGGGATCGGTATGTCGCGGATAACACTCTGCAGGTCCTCGATGGCAAGTCCCACTGTACCGCGCCCATCATACTGACCAACATGATCAGACTGATCTGCTCCCACACAAAACCCTCGATCACCTGCTCCCGAGAGAACAGCGACGCCGACCTGACGATCCCAACCCGCTGTCCGGAAGGCATCAATCAACTCATCAACTGTTCTAGGGGTGAAGGCATTGAGCTTATCGGGACGATTGATTGTGATATGAGCGATCCCATCCACAACCTCAAATAAGATCTCTTTATAGTCCATAGGAACTCCTATCCGTGCATCGTTAAGCCACCGGACACACTAATCGTCTGTCCAGTGATAAATGAAGCTGCATCGCCTGCGAGAAAAGCGACAAGGCCAGCCATATCATCAGGCTGCCCCAAACGCTTCATTGGGATGGCGCGCTTTAGGCCGGCGTAAATTTTCTGGCCGGCCTCGCCCTCGCCCAATTGCGCCTGCAACAAGGGCGTTTCCGTCGGCCCGGGGCACACGGCGTTTGCTGTCACGCCCGAGCGGGCAAGTTCCCGTGCAAGGGTTTTCGCAAACGCGATCATGCCCCCTTTGCATGCGGAGTAAACCGCCTCACCCGATGAACCAACACGCCCGGCGTCAGACGCGATGTTGATAATACGCCCGAACTGACGCTCTGCCATACCGGGAGCGACCAGATGCGTCAGGCCAATCGGGCCACGCAGATTGATCGCAATGACCTTGTCCCAAAATGCCGGGTCCGTATCAACGAAGTTGATGATCCGGTCCCATCCAGCGTTATTGACAAGAATATCCACACCGCCAAAGGCCGTATTTGCTGTCTCCACGGCGGCGCGATAGGCTTCGTCAGAGGCCACATCCGCTTCGACGGCCAACGCCTCCCCCTCCATGCCGGCTTCCTGAAGCGAATGGCAAACCGCCTCCGCATTCGCCAGAGAAATGTCTGCAACCACTACATTGCAACCGGTTTTCGCGAGCGATTCGGCGATGGCGGCTCCAATGCCGCTGCCGCCGCCTGTGACAAAGGCTGTCCGTCGGTGAGCCAATTTTTCACTCCTCTGATAGATTTATGTAAATATATTTACATTTTAATCTGAAGAAGGTCAATCGAGCACTATCCAGATATATCGTTCGTGTTACGCTCTCCTTCTCGTCCTCCAAGCGGCCTCACCAACGCACAATGGGGCACGCACCCCGTGAGC
>CALFRH010000371.1 GCA_937919225.1 uncultured Parvularcula sp. | reverse complement strand
TTCTCAATGGTGTTTCCATGACGCTGACCGAGGGCACTACCACGGCTCTGGTCGGCGCGTCCGGTGCTGGTAAGTCAACGCTAGCTTCGCTCCTACCAAGGTTCCGAGAACCGACGAAAGGGCGCATCACTCTTGGAGGAAGTGACATCCGGGACATTGACCACACCGTCCTGCGACGTCGCATCGGATGTGTCTTTCAGGACGCCCATATCCTACGGGATACTGTACAGGCCAATATCGCACTTGGTTTGCCTAGCGTAACAACCGATGCAATCTTTGCCGCCGCTCGGAATGCGAACATTCATGATGAACTGTGCGCCTTGCCACACGGCTATGACACAGTGCTTGGGCGCGATGTCATTCTTTCGGGCGGTCAAGCACAGCGTTTGGCGATTGCGCGTTTGTTTCTGGCCGAGCCAGATATTCTTGTGCTTGATGAAGCGACGGCCATGGTCGATCCAGAAACACAAAGCGCCATTGATACTGCAATTAACTCAATAGGTTGCGAACGCACCGTTCTGACAATTGCTCATCGGCCAGCAACGATACGTGCGGCGAACCAAATTTGCGTTCTGGATCAGGGTCGTATCCTGGAAACCGGCACTCATGAGTGCCTGTTGGCCCGAGGCGGGTCATATGCGGCATTGATGGGAAATTCTCATGCTGCGTGAGTTGCGGCATCTTTCACCACATGCAAACGCACAGCTGCGGCTGCTGGTTGCTGGGTTGGTCGGAGAAGCTGTGTTGGCTGGCATCGCTCTATCGCTCACCTTACCATTTCTAAAAAATTTCATTGCAGGCAATATTGATCTTGCACGGTATTGGCTCTTTCTACTTCTTTTTTGCCTGACCATTTACGGCTTTTTACGATTTAGCTTGCGACGACGTGGCTATGACACGGGCCTCGCATTGGGAAAGATGTTGCTTGAGAAACTGAGTGCGCATCTTGAGAGAATACCGACTGGGTGGTTTACGTCACAAAGGATTGGTGAAATCGGCCGTTTGAGTAGTCAGGGGATCATTGATGTAATGGTCCTGCCGGCGCATCTGTTGCATCCGATTATCGGTGCGGTAGTCACACCGGCAACGTTGATTTTGTGCGTGATGTGGCTGGACTGGCGGTTAGCCGTGGGTGTTGTTGCCGCCATTCCGGTCCTGATCTGGCTCCAACTTCAGATGCAAGGGCGATTGGAAAAAACCGACCTCGCAACTTCGCAATCCGCGATAGAAGTAGAAAACCGTATTTCTGAGTTTGCTTCAGCGCAGCCCGCTCTTCGTATGGTTGCGGGTTTTTTGGAACATTTGCCCTTGGAAAAGGCTTTAGCAGCCCGCAGGATCGCTGAACATTCACAACTGGTGCGGATTGCACCGACTTTCGTCGGTCTGGCATTTATGTTGCAAATCGCCTTCGTCTTGACGATGAGTGTCGGTGTTGGACTATTCCTTGTTGATGAAATAGACGTCATAAGCTTGGTTGTGCTTCTGTTTCTTCTTGTTCGCATGACCGAACCTCTAAGCGATGCGGCTGATCTTGCCGGGCAAATTCAAATCGCGCGTAATTCTCTGAAGCGGCTGAATACGATCCTTGATGTAGCTCCATTGACCGAGCCTCTGACGCCGCTCAAACCAAAAGGGTTTGATCTTTCAATTTCAGAGATCACGTTTGAGCTTGGTGCAAAAACAATATTGAGGGGCGTGTCACTTACTTGCCCAGAAAACAGCCTTACTGCCATTGTCGGCCCGTCCGGGTCGGGCAAAAGCACGCTTCTTAGCTTGATCCTGCGCCTTTGGGATGTAGATAAGGGCAGCATCCAAATTGGCGGGGTCGACTTGAGAATGCTTGGCAGCGAGTGTACGCGTCGTTATGTCGCTGCAGTCTTCCAAGACTTGACTTTACCTGAGGGAAGCATCGGCGACGCGATCCTGGCAGGCCAGCTAAGCCAGAAAGCTGAAGTGGTCGAGGTGGCTGTGGCACGCTCAGGCATTAATGATATGTCGAGCGGTCCGGCAGACTGGCTTGATCGACCAACCGGGCTCGCAGGCACGTCGTTGTCCAAAGGGCAACGCCAGCGCATTTCTTTAGCCCGGGCTCTTGTGAAAGCAACGCCTATTTTACTACTGGATGAACCGACATCGGCGCTCGATTGCAGTGCGAAAAAGAAAGTCTGCAGGACTCTCAAAGAGCTGTCCAAAGACCACACTTTGCTTGTTGTGACACACGACCTGTCCTTGGCTGCAAGTGCTGATCAGATAGCTTTTCTTGATGCGGGAGAATTAGTCGAATTTGGCAGGCACAAAGAACTGATGGCGCAAAAAAGCAGGTATGCTGCCTTTCACAAACACACCCAGCATTGATAGCGCAAGTCCGCCAGATAGGCATGGCATTGATCCCTTTGCCTTGCGGTCGCCTAAAACAGTCAGCTATGGTGGCAACCAGCTACTGCAGCCAAAGCGGAGTCACCTCACAATGTTGAGAGACACCCAAGAGCCACGAAAAACTTGAAAAAGACAGAGTACCGATCAGAGGTAGCATCTTTCGGTAGGCGTTTCTGAAAGGGGATGGTACGTGGCCGCACATATGTCGAATGGTCGATCAATTGAAAATACACCGGTTATGGCAAAAGACTTCTGTCAAGCATCTCAGCAGTTTTGTCATAGCTATAACCTGGGCGATAAATCGAGCGCATATTCCCAGCTCTTTGAAGGACAGCTTAGTGTCGGATCTTTGCACAACGGCGTCAGCTTTAGCACGGCACACTTACATGCAACAAAATCATCTAAGCACTCTATTGTCCTTCCGAAATCGGTATGTCTTGTCTTTGCAATTGACGGCGAATCCTCTGAAATTGACCCCTTAGGGAATGGTGCGCGCCAGCTACGCAGAGGTGAGACGGCAGTTTTTCAATTTAGCGATTGTATAGAGTCAGAAAGCCGCTACTTCGCCGGACAAACCAGCAAATCGGTGCTCATACAGTTATGTGAAGACAGTCTCTTGAATGAACAATTGTATGAGTTTACAGCACGCAAAACACGTGAAAGCAGCATTTCGGTTCTGCCAATGTGTTCGCGCATTCTGGGTCTTGGGGCGTCATTTTTTGGGATGCACAGTTGCGATACGGTACAAAGCTTATTGCGCGAGGCGCGACTTTTGGAAATGATTGCCTGTGCGATTGGGCAAGACGCCCCAGTTAGAGAGCGATGCCACCATTCTGATCACGTTCGACTTGAAAGAGTACTGGATCTAATTGAAAATCAACCAGAGGAAGAACACTCACTGGCTAGTCTGGCGGCCGCTGCTGGCATGAGTGTCTCGAGCTTGAAATCAAAGTTTGCCGATAGATTTGGATCTTCCGTGATTGGTTACTTGCGCGATGTCCGATTGGAGCGTGCTCGTGATGGGCTCTATTATCAGGGTTGGACAGTCAAACAAGCGGCGGGTTACGCTGGCTATCGGCATGCAGCAAACTTCACCACAGCTTTCCGCAAGAGGTTTGGCAAGCCTCCAAAATCACTGATCCACTAAGCTATTGCTTTGGCCTTAGCCAAACTTCAATTGGCTGTGTGCAAAGTGACTGCCGCTTCAATCTTGCAATGATCTGACCTATCAACTGTGTGTTTTTGGTTCACCAGCTGACTTACAGCGTAATAGCTGAACGTTGAATGCGTAAGTGGTCCCACTGTTTCATGACCACCACTTCGAAGAACGATAAGAGGGGAGAATACTCTAATGAAGCGTTCTGATTGGTTTTTGCTGTCTGTTCTATACGCCTCGCAATTTCTACCAGTTGCGTTCTTTTTTATGGGTTTGCCAGCGATCTTACGCGATCAGGGCATGGCGATCGAGCAAATCGGCGCGCTATACGTTTTAGGGATTATTTGGGTGCTGAAATTCATATGGGCGCCCACGGTAGATCGTTGGGGCATTGCCGGTCTCGGTCACTACAAAGGGTGGCTCCTTCTATCACAAGCTGGAATTGCGCTTTGCCTTCTTGGCATTAGTCAAATAGATGTACTTACCAATTTTGGGACAATGCTATTTCTGGCAGTAATTATGACAGGGCTGGCTGCGACGCAGGATATTGCCGCTGACGCAACAGCATGTCGCCTGTTACCATCTGAGGCACGCGGACCGGGTAATGCTATTCAGATCGGGGGCGGCGTCATTGGTTTGATTCTCGGTGGCGGCGGTATGGTGCTTGTCTATGATACATTCGGTTGGCAGACGTCAGTGTTACTTATGGCCCTGATTATGCTAGTTGTTATGATCCCAATTGCGATCTACCGTGAGGAACCATTGGACGAGGTCGCGCAAAAGAGATCCGGTTTCATGCAGCGCGTGAAGATTTGGCGGCGACCTGGGATGGGCCGCTGGGCGTTGTTTATGGTTTTGGTCAATACCGGTGTGGGAATGGTTTTTCCGCTCTTGTACACGGGCCTAATTGATATCGGCTGGTCCGTGTCACAAGCTGGTA
Organism: uncultured Parvularcula sp.; assembly: GCA_937919225.1. Lineage (GTDB taxonomy): Bacteria > Pseudomonadota > Alphaproteobacteria > Caulobacterales > Parvularculaceae > Parvularcula. The sequence goes on along the minus strand of CALFRH010000371.1, from coordinate 1,458 downwards.
GTCTAATGAACATTGCTGCGCCAGTGTTGTCCTTGCTGGCTATCGCGGCGGCGGGTGGGCTGCTTGTCCATCGCAACACAATATTTGTTGTTTCGTTAGCGCTGCCTATTCAGCTCCTGGCGATTCTTTTGCTCTTGCCCTTGGCGCGAGGAGATGAAATTGGCCCGATTGGTGTCGGAGCAATACTGTTGGTTTTCTGCGCCCATCATTGGGTCGCGACTGCTATCGTTACGGAAATCATGGGACATACAACAATGGGTAGTGCCGGCAGCGATTTCTCGGTCCAGCATTCCTTATATCTTTTGGTTGGGTTTGTTGCAGGTATTGCTGCCACGCAGCTTGCGGGGGCATATGGATATTTGTTCACATACCAGATTGCATGCATGGCTATAGTTTGCGCGTTTGCTTTCAGTGTTTATTGTCTCCTATTCGTCTCCGGTCGCAAAGTCGCCGAGGCGCATTAGCAATGAAGGTAAATCAGGGACCGCGCGACGACAGCGCCATAAGACAAGTCGTCACGATGCGAGAAGGCAAGTTGGAGCAGACCGACTATCGGGAGGCGCCAGCGGACCGCGTTAAGAGGGTAGGACGACTGCCATCTAACGTTGGACTGTGCCTTTGGCACGGCGATGATGGTCTTGAGAATGCGCTAGACCAGTTCACACGAACCGGTGATGCACAGCTGATCGTTGTTTCATCGGGTTCAGTCACTCTGACATGCGAGCAAGCGCAGTCCATTTCGGCAGGGCAGGGGTGCTTTCTTACCCCATCTATGCAGATCAGCGCAATTTGCGCAGCCAAAACGTCGTTGGTTGTGTTGTCCCTACCTTGCGAGAGTGTTGAAACACTTCTTGCGGACCCCTGTAGGGTCGGTGCTTCTGAAGCTGTTCGTCGCATGACCCATGCCACGCAAGCTATCACATTTGAGGCAACACCAGACTTGAAATCGGTCGTCTACCAGCTTTTGAAGACTGAAGATGATCTTCAATTACATGCGCTATTGCGGTTAGCAAAGACTTACGAGGTGCTAAGCCTTTCGCTGGAACAGCTTTGCCCACGAAGGCCGTGCCACAATCTCAGCTGCCAAGATGTTCGTTGTTTGCAGCATGCACGGCGCATTCTAGAAGAGCAGTTAACCGAACCACCGTCGCTAATCGAACTCGCCCGGCAAGTCGGCATCAACGATTTCAAGCTCAAGAAGGGGTTCAAGGTCCTGTTTGAGACTACCCCCTACAGCTACTTGACAACGCAGCGCATGATCGCCGCGCGGACCGCGTTATCTGAAGAGGATGGTGCGTCGGTCACTGAGATCGCCAACCGGGTTGGTTATACAAATCTAGGGCATTTTGCAGCTGCTTTTCGCAAGAAATATGGCGTCGCCCCGCGAGAGTTTCGCCGTCGCGCGATCACAGAGAAGGAGTTTCCAAGCTCCAATCCGGGACCAAACTGATCCGGGCA
>CALFRH010000370.1 GCA_937919225.1 uncultured Parvularcula sp. | reverse complement strand
CGTTGTGAGCCCGGCAATGTCGCTTGGTTTCAGGCCGGCATCTTCAAGGGCGTGTGCCGCGGCAGCAAGGGCGAGGCCTACGGATGAAAAGCCTGGTACCTTTCCAATGTCTGTGGACTCTGAGGCACCGACGACAGCATATTGACCGGGTCTCATCATGACCGAGTTCCCTCTCGTTCAGTGGGCCTGAAACACAGCATTTTTCTGTCGCCAAAAAGCCGGAACGTGGCCTGCAGCGGCATATCGATACGCAATGCTGCGGGCGTTTGCGGGCAGTCGACCACCGTCGAGATAAGGCGGGGCCCCTCTTTTAGCTCAACATGAGCAACGGACATTGGGCCGTCGCTTCCCCATTCAGGCCACGGATGTTCAGCGATCATGAAGCTATACAAGGTTGCTTCACCCGAAAGCGCTGCCCATTCAATATGGCGTGAACCGCATTTCGGACAGACCGGCGAAGGGGGAAAGTAGAAGGATTGACACGCCTGACAGCGCGGAATTGATGGGCGCTCGGCCTCGACTGAGTCCCAAAAGGGTTGGGTTTCCGGGGTCACAAAGGGGAGAATTTCGCTAGCAATCAAACTCATATGGCGTGGGTCCCCTTTGTGCCAATGGCGATGTGGATATGCTTTCGTATCATGCCGCTGCACCGTTATCTGAAGATTGACTGTCTAGGCTTTGTTCCAACAGTCGTTTCCGGTCGACTTTATCGACATCAGTATAAAGAAGGGAAGTCCGGAACTCGTAGGTTTTAGGCTTTTTGTAAGCGACAATCTCATTGCTCATGAAGCGGTCAATCTCTTGTTGCGTCGGCGCGCTATTGGCGTCGCTCGGAACAATCACTGCATGCACTCGTCTACCCCATTTCTCATCCGGTAGGCCAATAACGGCGGCTTCTTGTATCGAAGGATGGAGCCGCAGGGCCGCTTCAACCTCTGCTGGGAAGACATTTGCCCCCCCGGTGATGATCATATCTGTCCGCCTATCCGCGATGTAGAGGTATCCTTCGTCGTCCAGCCGTCCCATGTCGCCGACAGAACGGAACCCATCCGGCGTTGCCGGCGATGTCGGTGCACCAAGATATTTGAAACCCGGATCGTCGGTGGCGGCACCATGCATGCGCATATAGATCTGTCCGACTTCGCCATTTTCGACTGTATTAAGATTATCATCCAGAATATGGACATCTGATGCGAAGGGACGCCCCACGGATCCTTTATGACGAAGCCAATCGTCGCCACGAATAATGGTAAGGCCCGTACCATCCGTCGCGCCAAACAATTCCCAGACACGCTCAGCGCCCAGGAAGTCTAACCAACGCTCTTTTAAGGGGCCCTGGCATACCGCCCCTGCGTGGTACATCGATTTGAGCGTACGGAACTTTGTCTTGTCGAGGGTAGGAAGGTCTAACCAACGTTGGATATGCGTTGGGACCGCGAAAAGAAACTCTATCGCTTCATCTTCAATAATGGTTTGTGCACGGTCTGCATCAAATCTATCCATCAGAACGATAGTCTGTCCCTGCATCAATGCCAGGTGGGTGAGGGTTTGCCCGACATTGTGATAGAGGGGGCTATAGACGAGGATCCGGTCTGCGTCGCTCCACCCGAACGTGTCGAGAGCCTTGATGATGGTTGCGTTTGAATTTTGCCCCCACGGTGTCTCATCAACGATGAGTTTTGGCCGACCCGTTGTACCTCCGCTGGGGATCGCACGGGCGGGCAATGGGTTATGATCTGTAGTAGGTGTAATTGACGTGGCGAGGTGAAGAGACTCAAGTGAGATATTTTGAGCGCCCTGTTGTGCCACCACGTGGTCGGAGAGGACGAATATTGTCGACTTCTCTTCCATCATGTTTGCGATTGTTGCGTCCAGGTCCGATTGCGTTGACTTAAAACTGATGGGCGCGACGAAGGCGCCAAGACGCCATGCGGCGGAGGAAGCGATAACCGCGGCGGAACTGTTCGGACTGACAATGATCACGCCGCTTTCAGTGTCGACACCGGCGTCTTTCATCGCGTTGGCGAAGGCATCTACTTTCTCATTATAGCGATGGTAAGAGTACACTTCCTTTTTTTCAGGCGTGTAAACGATCAATGCATCCTTCTCAGGCTGACTGGTGGCGAAGCGCCGAATGGAAGTGGCATAAGGAATGAAGTCGGGCATGGTTCCTACCGTTGTACGGATTTATCGTACCAATCTTTGATTTGAGTTCGGCTACCAATGTACATTCCAAGGGCAGCGAAGAGTAAAAAGGCGAGTGATAAGAGCATTGAATATCGCAGAGCATCATCCTGACCGATCATGGAAAATGTGTCGCTTAGGGCGCCAACGAATAGAGAGCCGAGTCCAATACCGATAAGGTTGTTTGCGAACAAAACGGCGGCCGTTCCAACGGCGCGGCGTTGAGGTTCCAAAATACCCAATATGCTCGCGTAAAGGGGACCTGAGTGAACCGCGCCAACCACCATCCCAATCGCCAGCAAAATGAGGCTGGTTTGAGTGTCTTCGATTAGAAGGGCAGCGCCGAAGAGGGGAATACCGATAATGGCGGCGATAGCGCTAATCCAAAGGTACCAACGCTTATCATTTCTCGCCAGCGCATCGCTCATCCACCCCCCAAGAAGTGAACCGACCGAGCCGCCAATGCCAATGATGAGGGCGAGGGCCGTTCCCACCTCGGCGCCCGACATGTCGTGAAAGCGCTGGTAGAAGGCTGGCAACCACGTTGTTATACCGTACCCGGCAATAGATTGGAGACCCAGCCCGATAGCGACCGCAACGAAAGTTGGCCGCCTAAGCAATACTGACAAATCCTCCCACAAGGAGTTCTGGGTTTGGGGTGGGGGAGCGTGATCTTCCATCCCTCGAATAGGTTCACGGACGGTCCACATGAAAATGACGGCGACTAATATGCCCGGCAGACCAGCAACAAAGAAAGCGACACGCCATCCGTATAGCTCGCTTACCCACCCCCCCATGAGAAGACCGAGCAAGATTCCGACGTATATAGCGGAGGCAAAAACAGCCATAACGCGGCCGCGCATATGCTCGGGAAAGTAGTCTGCGAGCATCGACTGTGCGGGCGCAACGCAGCCCGCCTCACCAATCGCAACACCGAACCGCGCCAGGGTGAGGTGCCAGAAATTCATCGCTAATCCGCATAGGGCTGTCATGCCACTCCACAGGGCAAGGCACAGGCCGATAATATTGCGCCGTGAACGCCGGTCCGCCAAACGGGCGACGGGGATGCCAAAGGTAGCGTAGAACATGGCAAAGGCCAGGCCGCTTAAAAAGCCAAGCTGCGTGTCAGATAGCTGAAGATCCGCTTTCATCGGCTCGAACAGGATCGATAAAATCTGCCGATCAAGGAAGTTTAGGGCGTAGACAATGTAGAGGAGAAACAGAACATAGTACCGGTCCCGCATACGGACACTCTTGGGATCGGTAATGGGCCCGATTCCAATTGAAAACCCTTTTTTGGGGCGGGACGGGGTGGCGGTGCTCATATCCTCATTCATCATTGTTATTGTTGATCACTCACATTTTGCGTGCTGTTATATTTTGAACCCGATTGAGCAGGTCAAACCTCCATCGACGACCAATTCCGCACCGGTGATGTAGCGGGCGTCATCGGATGCCAAGAAGGCCGCGGCGTTGGCGATATCCCAAGCGTCGCCCATATGTCCCAGGGGGACAGCGGCGCTACGTTTTTCGCGCATCTTGTCCACCTCGCCATCCACTTTATCTGTGTAGGACTCAATTATGGTGGGGGTATCCATATATCCTGGCGTGATGACATTCGCCCGGATACCGTTCGGGGCATGTTCAACGGCGATCATCTTCGTAAACTGAACAAGACCAGCCTTTGCAGATGCGTAGGGAGCAAAGGGGACGCCGACCCATCGGCGGTCGGCAATCGAAGATGTATTGATGATGACGCCGCTTTGGCGTTCTTTCATCAGGGAAAGGGCCCGTCGGCAGGTGAGGAAGGCACTGCGCAGGTTGATGGCGATGCCGCGATCCCAGTCATCAACCGACAGCTCCTCTGTCGCGCTGATTTCTGCTATTCCCACATTGTTATGGAGAACATCGATGCTGCCATGGGCGTTTTGGATCACATCAAAAAACGCGTTGACGCTTTCCTCTGATGTCACGTCGATATAGGCGGCTTCACACACGCCGGCTTCGTCGTCGATGATCTTCTTTGTTTCGTTTGCTGCTGATTGGTGGAGGTCGCCGGCTATAACGGTTGCGCCCTCACGGGCATAGAGCACCGCAGCGGCCTTCCCGTTGCCCCATCCCGGTCCAACGGAACCCGCACCGACAACGGCAACAATCCTTCCGTCGAACCGACCCATTTTCGCTCCCAAAATACTGCAATGAACCCTAGAGGATAGGGTACAGGTCCGTGCACGTGAAAATACTATTCGTAGGCCGAAGCGGCAGTTCCTTTTGCCGTGCGGGCGGATGCAGATATTAGGCTAAGTTCTCTGCGTAGAACTGAGCAACCCGCTGCCATGCTTTGTCACCAGCATGCGCGTTGACCGCCGGGGTGCCGCCGAGCGCGATGAGAAGTCCCGCATGCTCATGGTACACCGAGGTCGATAAGGAGGTGATGGCCCCTGTCGGGGGGAGGATGTGACCCGCCCCATCGAACGCAAGGTGCTCCGCCTTCGCGGTACCGCCATATTTCGCGATGCGGTCCAGGGCGCGTTCTGCGCCGTGGCTGCAGGCCCAAATGGCATCGTCGCGGGCTGTGATCATCAATATGGGCGCAGTGGCTTTTTCCAACGGGATCCACGCATTTTCGTCTTTTTCGGCTTCATCTATAAGGTCAAAAAAGAAGGGGACGACGGGCAGGCCGCGGCTTAAATCGATACCGCGGGCACGGCAGTCCTCCGCCGTGGGGACCGGCGTATAGGCATATGGTAGGTCCGCCCCTTTTAGTGTCCATGCGGAAATGCTGTCGGTTTTTCCGGGTACAAATCCCCCGGTCATCACATGCATAGGGACATAGGACACCGTACAGGCAATGTCGTCCGGAAAGGTCGACGCAATCAGAAGTACCGCTTCGCCTCCGCGGGAGGCGCCCTGCAGTCCAACCCTATCCGTACCGGTACGGTGTTTTAGCCAATCTATTGCTTTCTTGAAATATTCAAGGGGAATTTGCGTACACGTATCAGGCAAGCCGGGATAGTTGAAGTACGCTAAATTCAAGACGTTGTAGCCAAGCGACGCCACATGGCGGGCCCAGTATCGATCAATCCCGCCGCTTGACCCCCCCATGACGATGATGCCTTCCTTTTTTGTAGGGGTATGCGGCGCGTAATAAACGCCGCGAAGGCCATCGTCATTCACATCGATGATATCGATGTCAGGTGCGATCTGGTGCCTCTCGTAGATTGCTGAAGCAACCTTTTGATCACCGACATAGGCCGTCATGGTAATATCAATCGGTCCATACGGATTTCTAAAGGCGGGTTGCGTACTGGGGTATCTTTTATACCTTTCCGCCAGCGTCGGTGCGGCCTCGGCGTCGACCGGTATCATGGACCATGCGAACCCCAAGGGATCGATGTCGCGGTAGGTCCCCTGGTGAGAGGGGGTGCTGACGTTTGAGGCCGACCCAAATGTGTCCGCATACATATTCGCGTATGAACGCCAAACTGTTCCACTGTCGTCGGTAAACGAATGCTCCATCCGGACGGGGGACAGGGGGCGACACCCTGTCAGTTCCACTGTTGGCACATTGTCAGGGCGCGCCGTCACATCGGCGAGATTTATTTGAATTCCAGTCATGTCGTACGCTATCTGAATTATCATCGCCGTTCATGGCGCAGCCCTATACCGAACGGGATAAAAGCATGCTGGCCAGGGTAAGCTGTCTGTTGTGGTCGGTCGGCCTGTGATCATATCCGATTTCTGTTTGAAATTGAGAACAATATGAAAACGCTCGGTATACTGGGTGGCCTAAGCTGGCGCTCTACGACCTTCTACTACGAAGGTATTAACGCTGGTGTTGAAGCGGCACTAGGGCCAATGCATTCAGCTCGCATCGCGATGTGGTCGTTTGACCTTCAGTCCTTTTTTGGTGAGGGCATCGATTGGCGATCAGATCCATTGCCGTTTGTTGCCGCGGCTCAGCGTCTTGAAGCCAGTGGTGCTGATGGACTGTTAATCGCTGCGAATAGTGTTCATCTGCATGCAGATGCTATTCAGAGTGAAGTCGGCATCCCCCTCATTCACGTTGGCGATGCTGTTGGTCAAGCGGCACGGTCAAAGTCTATTCGTCAAATTGGGCTCATCGGCATTCCAGCGACCATGCAGGAAAATTTTTATATTGATAGAATAAGTCAATATGGCGTTGAGGTCGTTACGCCGACCGTAGAGCAGCAAACACAATGGGGGGAGTTGATATATGGTGAGCTATTTGCAGGAGAGGTAACAGACAGTGGTGCATCCCTGATGGAAGATACGCTTCACTATTTCGACAACCATGCTTGTGAGGCCGTTATTTTAGGGTGCACCGAGCTTCGTATGTTACCGCGCCCGGTGGGAAGTCTTCCGGCTTTAGATTCCGTAGACCTACATATCGCAGCGGCAACGCAATTCGTATTGGGCAAGGATTAAATATTATGGCGAGAATTGTCAGTTTTGAAGTTGATGGGCGGGAGGGATATGGTGTCCTTGCCGCTGATAATGAAAGTGTTTGTGATTTCACACGGCTCGATCAACGCCACTATCAAGGTGGTGATGCCATTTCGGATGTCATGTCGCTCATTGAGCTTGGGGAAGTGGGGGTGGACTTCGCCAACCGTGTTGCTGCAGACCAAAAAAGTTGGGCGAGCGATGCGCATATTCCTTTATCCAGCGTTCAGTTGAAGGCGCCTTTACCGCGCCCTCTGACTGTTCGGGACTTTGTTTCATTTGAGAAGCACCTGCTGCAATGTGCACGGCAGCATCTTGGGCATGACGAGTGGCGACCGCCTGAAGTTTGGTACAATCAGCCAGTCTATTATCGGGGTAACCCTCTCTCATTTGTTGGTCATGACACAGATGTTCCGGTACCTCAATCAACCCAACGATTTGACTATGAGTTAGAGCTTGGTTTCATCATCGGCAAAGGGGGGCGTGACATCTCTGTCGATAGGGCAATGGATCATCTGTTCGGCCTAACGATATTCAATGATTTTACCGCCAGGGATGTGCAACGAGCTGATGCTGATGTCTATATGGGCCCCTGTCGCTCAAAGGACTATGATTGTGGGAATGCGATGGGTCCGTGGATTGCCACGATGGATGAGATTCCCGATCCTGCCAATCTTGAGATGAAAATTCGTCTTAATGGGGAACAGATAGGGAGTGGCAATAGCGGTGATGCTCACTTTAGCATCGCTGAGATGGTCGCATTCGCCTCACAAGAGACAACGATTTACCCGGGGGAATTTATGGCCACGGGTACCGTGGGGGATGGGGCAGGCCTCGAGAAGGGGATAAGCAGCAAAGAGGGAGACGTCGTTGAGTTAGAGATCTCTCACCTCGGGGTGCTCCGCAATCGTATGGTCAGCTCAAATAGCTGACCAATAAGACAGATTTCTTACTATCGATGGGATGAGGCTGTTCTCAGTTCTACTCCCGACACAGAATGTAGGTTATCTTCGCGACGCAAAATCCACCGCGCCATACCCTCAAGGTGCTCATCAGATATGGCGAAACTGTGCGCAGCCGGTTTGATAAGGCGCAGCTCGATATTGGGTAACTCGTTGGTGAGGTAGAACGCAGCGTCGCGATGAACGAGTAAATCAGAATATCCCTGAAGCAAAAGGACCGGTGTGTTGACCGACTTCAGGGCATCAAGCTGGCTCCAAACCGCGCCGGTCCCCCCAGATCCCGATGGTACGGCTGCTTCGGGAAGTTCTGCAGCCGCCATCGTCATTTCGGCAATGTCTTTAAACGGAGACATTAGGTCTTTGATAGGACGTTCGCTCAGCATCTTAATAAGGGCATTGCGAACATCATTTGCCCGTGGGTCGGTGCGCCGTTGCTCCTCGGGAAAGTACGCCTTCATCATTTCGTCGGTTGCTTCCACTGGCGTTTCCACCTGTCGAGCGAGGCTGCCAAAGTAAGCACGTCTCGCATCATAAACATCAGCATACGATTTTTGGAAGATATCTGGCGTGCCCGGATCGGCGGCAGCAATAGCAATTGACCGTACACGTTCTGGTAAGTCGCACGCAACCTGAAGGGCAAGCGCTGCACCAAAAGACGCGCCCCATATGTGAGCCGTATCCCATCCGACTGCATCAAGAACCGCAGCAACGTCGTTGGCGTGATCGCCGAGCTGGTAGCTGCTTCTATCTTGTAGCTCTGATGACCGACCAACACCGCGTAGATCGAACCACACGCAATCAAAATGCGGTAAAAAATGTGGCAGGTAAAACTGTTCAATCCATTCGCATGGCGGCCCAAATCCGTTGATGAGGAGGAGCGGAGGCCCCGATCCACGCCGCTCGTAAAATATTTCGTTCTCACCCGAATTAATATAGGCCATATGCTCTCACCAAGATCTCGTATTAATAAGTTAGGTGCTGATGAAATTTAGGATTAACTGCCCGTTGAACAGGCTCTTTTTTTCAAGATTCTCTCGCCCTGAAAAATCGATTGCGGCTCGTGCGCTGTCGCCCCACTTTATCGCCATTTCGTCAGGACTGAGAAAGGTGATCGTGTTTTGGTGCATTGCAACTATAGGGCTGTCGGATTTGGGTAGGTTGAGCTGACGACGAAGGGTGACGGCTGCATCGCGTGGAGATGCACTGCGTAGGTATAATGTCTGCACGGTATTTGCGCCATTTTCATGGACCTGAAGTTCGGGGTGCCAAACCAACTCAGGGGTGGCGTGCTCCACAACAAAGCAAAATGTGTTTTGGATTGTTCCATCGGGTAACCAGGCGACCCGGAACGTCGCAACGCCTCTGAGAAGCTCTGTATCAACCTCCCGTTCAGCTTCCGTGTACGATAGATCCATTAGCTCTGCGAAGGCCTTAGCGTTGTGATGGCCGAAAACCACACCAAAAAAACCTTCACCGTCTTTATCTAGATGATTAGTCAGGGCCTCACCAAACGACTCACGCGCCGTCGGAGCCGCGATCTCCAAATAAGCGTCATCAAGCATTGCCAGCGTATTTTTGCTTTTAAATTTGAGATGCTCCCCAACGGGAGTCATCGTAAAGCCGCTGCCTGAAAATAGATCTAAAGCATCGCCAACGGATCGAACGGCGATGATGATGTGGTCGATACCCTGTACGGTCATGTAATCTCAACTGCCGGTCTAACAATTCTGATGTGAAAATCAGTAAAATCTCTTTGCTCCAACGAGAGATGCTAAGAATGATTATCACTCCTCAGAGCATGTTCGAAATTCTACTTACTTCCAATTTTCGGTGGAAGGTGCTGCTGATGTGCAATCCGACATCAGCAGATAATTATCCCTTCCAGCAAATTCAGCCAAAGGTATGAACAGCAGGCTGTTCAGCGAAGGCAGTGCCCGTTAACCATCGATAGGTAAGTCGTTTAGGAGGCGGGCTTGCGAACGAGCATCCATTTCACGGGTAGTTTGGCCTCTTCATTCCCCTGGACATCCAGTAATCGCATGTGTGTGTCGTAGACAACGCCAGGCATGAGTTCGTCCTCGAGCTTAAAACAAACCACGTGATCATCAACATACATGCAATAGTCGTTTTCTTTCCACGTCCATGCGCCGCTACTGTTTATTGACTTCGCGGTATCCTGATAGTTGTTCTCGACGTAAGAAACTGTGGTGTCGTCTTTGGCGTAAATAGTAAGCGATGCGACATCTGGAAATACTGCGAGTACTGGATATTCAAATAGAATATCTGGGACTGGGCCTGGGTCAACGGGGGTTGAGGACGGCTCGTGTGCCATGGCCGTTGTGCCGGCGATAATGGTTGCTGCAAATAGACATAGCTGTCGCTTCATGATTTCATCCTCGGCGTTGTTCGGAGGCCTGGAGAGTATGGTCCACGCCGGCCCGGAGCAATCGATTGGTGCGCCTGTTTTGGGGTCGGCACACACTAGATTCGGAAGGGCAAACCGTTCAGCCCTATCTGTTGTTTTCTAAGTCTATAGTTCGGCCATAACCTTCCCCTTATGGTTCGTCGGTTAATCCGATGTCGCCTGAGGGGGATGGATGCGAGTAGGCCTTTGATGCAAGAAAACTCACTATCAGGACGTTTTGGCTGGTACGGTATTGCCATCTTTACCGCTATTATGGTGGCGTTCTTCACCATGGAAGCCGCTCTCGCCCATGGGGTGGCGGATGACGATAAGCAGTTCCTTGTTGGGGCTGCTGGTGCAAATATCCCCGCCTTTTTATATTTGGGCGCGAAACATATGGTGACGGGGTATGACCACCTCCTGTTCATCGCTGGTGTTATTTTCTTCTTATATCGTTTTCACGATATCGCTGTCTTCGTATCTCTGTTCTCATTGGGGCACAGCATTACACTGATCGTTGGTGTTTTGTCGGGGGTAGGGATCGATGCCCGCATCGTTGATGCCATCATCGGTCTTTCGGTCATTTGGAAGGCGTTCGATAATCTTAGCGGATTCCAGACAGTGTTTGGGGTTCGTCCTAACTTAAAGCTAACGGTCTTCGGTTTTGGCTTGTTCCACGGGCTGGGTTTGGCCGCGAAACTACAAGACCTTGAGCTTTCCAAAGATGGTCTGTTTACAAATCTTTTATCCTTCAACGTCGGGGTCGAGTTAGGCCAGATATTGGCTCTTGCCATCATCCTGGTCTTTATGAATGCGGCCCGCCTGTCGCAAAGGTTTGTGCAAAATGCCACAGCGATCAACTTTATGATCATGGCTGCTGGTTTTGTGTTGGTGTTTTATCAGCTTACGCTGCTTGCGTTAGGGATGGAGTAAAGATATGGCGAATGGTCAAAGAACCGTAGATCAAGTGGCACCTTCCTTAAAGAGTCTCGCGATAGGATCGGCTATTTCTGCCGCGGCGGCTATAATCGTCTTTGTTGCCTTCATCATGCCTGCGGAGTTTCAGCGGGATCCGCTCGGCATTGGGGCCGTTCTTGGGATCAAGGGGCTGTCGTCGTCGGACCAAGGGTCCGGGCAGGGCATGGAAGCCCAACAGTCCAGCGTGAAGGAAGCTGCACCGCGCACCGAGAGTTTTCGTGTTTTCTTGGCGCCGGGGGCTGGGATTGAATTCAAGCTTTTGGTGGATGCGGGTGAACCCATATTGTACAGCTGGGAAATTGACGGTGAGCCAGTCACCTTCGACTTGCACGGTGAGCCGTTGGACGGCCCTGATGGTTACTTTGAGAGTTACGCCGTTGGCGAAGCATCAACCGGAGGAAGTGGTTGGTTCGTCACTCCGTTTGAAGGAACCCATGGTTGGTATCTTCATAACACGAACAAAACGCTGTCGGTTTTCAGGGCGACTGTCACTGGGTACTTCGAAGAAGCAGACTAAGCCATTTCCCTCGGTCTTTCGGGATCTGTCAACGTGAAGGGTACGGCGCCGTTTTCTTTCGGCCGGAGACAAGGTTCTATCGAGATATGATTGCCATCCATGGCTTCCCGATTGGTGGGGGAACCTATGCAACGAACTGAACTCATCGTTTTGTTCACCGTCTGTTTGATATGGGCGTTCCATTTCATTGTCATTAAGCTCACGGTAAGTGCTGTGCCGCCATTGTTCTATGCGGCTGTGCGCATGGGGTTGCTTGCGGTTATTTTCATCCCTTTCTTGCGTATCTATGAGGGGCGTATGCTGCGCATTCTCTGTGCTGGAGTGTGTATGGGCGGCTTGAACTATGCGTTCATGTTCATCGGAATTCAGCACACCTCTCCATCTACAGCGGCGATAGCGGTCGAGTTGCGTATTCCATTTGCCGCTGTCCTCTCTGTCATTTTCTTAGGCGAAAAAGTCGGATGGCGTCGCTCCACCGGTATTGCCCTGGCTTTTTCTGGCGTTTGTTTGATCGCGTTAAAACCAGGAGAGGGAGGGGTCGGCTTTGGGATTGCGTTGCTTGCCATCGGGGCGTTGTTCGACGCCGCTGGGGCTGTCCTGGTGAAAAGCCTTACGGGCGTGCCGATTTTACGGCTCCAGGCGTGGGTGGCACTCATTGGCGCGATTGTCTCATGGCTAGCCACTTTTACTCTTGAAACAAATCAATGGTCAGCTGCCCAAGAGGCGGGCGCGTTATTCTACGGTGCTGTCCTTTACTCCGCTTTCCTATCGTCACTTGTTGCGGCATCAGGGTACTACTGGCTATTGCAACGCCACGATGTCTCCAAAATAGCACCTGGCGTGATGATGACTCCCGTCATGGGGGTCGCCTTTGGTGTTTGGTTGACGGGCGATCAGTTAACGTTTCTTATGGTGGTGGGATCCTTCATAACACTGATCGGCGTTTTCGTCGTTATGTCACGGTCCGCCCGAATGTAGTTGCGACGGACGAACATGGTTCGGTGTGTATGGGATGCGGGGGAGCCAGCCAGTGTTGCCAAAAACCCCCGCAATTGTGACGTTTTTAACCAAGTTTAGGGTAATCTCGTGAGGGTGCAGTCAATTGCTCCGCCTTGGCAAACCCTTTGGTTTTGAGGTTTTTCGTAAAATACGTTGCGATCATAGTCGGTCAAAGTAGTCGTGTTCTGTAAGTTGGTATGCGTGTGCTGCGGCCGAATAAACAACGTAATTGTACATATAAATACCAATGGAGGGGTATATGCTGTTAAGAACCACGGCACTCGCGGTTGTCATGACGGCTGGCTTTCAGGTGAGCGCCGCATCAGCGCAATCCGCTGCTGGCGCCGACGCGGACGGACTAGGCGAAGTCATTATTGTGACTACTCAGCGCCGCGAACAAAATCTTCTGGACGTGCCGGTCAGTGTATCGGTTGTGTCCGGTGATACGCTTGAAAAAGAGGGTGTCACGTCTACGGCCGATCTGGAGGCCCTGGTGCCCAGCTTGGATTTCCCAAGTGGCGGCACTCGGTCTTACACGCGTCCGCTAATTCGCGGTATTGGCGATGGTTTGAACAATGGGACGGACTCAAATGTTGGTGTGTACATTGATGATGTGCCGCTTCCCACGTTCCTCGCCGACTTTGATCTTATTGACGTTGAGCGTGTCGAGGTGCTGCGCGGCCCGCAAGGCACATTGTTCGGGCAGAACTCCCTCGCTGGCGCGATCAACATTGTCACGCGTGGCGCGTCGGATGAATTGCAAGCTTCAGCGCAGCTTGGCTATGGCAGTTTTGATGAGTATGACGTCCAAGCCTATGTATCCGGACCGATTACGGACCGTGTTCGCGGCAAGCTGGTGGCCAGCTATAACGAATTTGGCGGTTTCGTCGACAATACGGCGACAGGTGGACAAATCGATCCGAGTGAAACGATTGGTCTTCGCGGGGTTCTGTCAGCTGACCTTACGGATAAGCTGACGGCGGATCTTACGCTAGACTATAATGATCATCAGGGCTCTTACCTTGAGAGTGTGCCTCTTGGTGAGCTCGAGAAAAACGAACCTCTTGGAAACTTTAGTAACCGTGACACGTTCGGTGCTGCTCTTAAGCTCAACTATGTGGGTGAGAACTATAGCGTTACTTCAATTTCAGCATACAGAGAGTTTACGAACGAGGATCAGTTAACAGCAGCATTAACCGGTGGCGACTTCTTTGGTGGGTTTAATAACGATCAAACTCAGTTCACTCAAGAAATCAGACTGTCATCGAGCTTTGGTGATAATATCGACTGGCTTGTCGGTGCCTACTACTACGATGAGAGTTTTGCCCAAGATCAAACTGCCGAGCAGGTTGGCTTTTTCGACCTTACATTCGAAGGCGAAGGGGAAACCCAAACGTATGCTGTCTTCGGCGATGTGACCTTTGCGGTGACGCCGAAGTTCGATATTGTTGGTGGTTTGCGATATACTTCGGTTGAAACCGAGGGAAGTGTTATCTCAGATGGTTCTGTTATTTTTAACGGTCCTATTGAAAACAATCCCGACATTAGCACAGAAAAAGTCTCTGCACGTGCAGCCTTGCTTTATCGTCTGAGTGACGATGTCACAGTGTTTGGTTCTTATGCAAACGGGTTCAAGCCTGGCCAGTTTTCATACTATTCGACAGCACCCAACGATGCGACAGTGGACTCTGAGGAAGCGGATAGTTACGAGTTAGGCTTGCGCGGATCTGCTCTTGATGGGTGCCTCGATTTCGACGTAACTGGCTTCTACGTCGAATATGATAATCGACAAGTTCTAGCCGCTGTTCCTGGTACTTTTGGGTCAGTTCAGGGATTAACGAACGCCGGGGAAAATTCAACGTCTCAAGGTATCGAATTGGCGCTTGGTTATGACGTCACCGAGAACTTTAGACTGACTGGTTCCCTCGCAACTATGAAAACTGAGTTAAACGATTTCGTTGTCAACGATTTCGTGATCACTGGGTTTGATCTGGTTAACTTTGTCCCTATCGGGATGGATACTGATGTTGATAAGAGTGGGAGCGCCTTCTCGTTCGCACCGGAGTTCCGGGCGACAGTTGGGTGGGATTACACCCATCAGCTGACACAAAATGTGGACGGCTTTATCCGTGGACGTTGGCGTTACGTAGATGAACAGTTTACGAGCGACGATGAGGATCCATTGACACAGATTGAGTCCTATAACTTAATCAATCTCAGCGTGGGCGTGGAAACAGAGAAGGTTGTATTCTCCGTTGATGCAAACAATCTGGCTGATGAGTACTACCCAGTAAACTTGTTTTTGGACTCGGGTAGTGGTGAGGTTGTGGCCGTCCCAGGCGTACCGCAATCCTTCATGGCGCGGGTGCGTTTCCGCTACTAAAGGCACATCTGGCGAGGCGGAGGTTGCTCATGTTGAATGGGCATCTCCGTCCTGCACTGCCTCGGCTGGCGCGCAACTCTTTTGGGGTAGCGCCAGCTTTCTTGTTGGCATGACACCCTATTGTTCCGTAAAGATCTAAAGTATAATGAAAACGACAAAGCTCATCGCGTTTGGTGCCCTCGCTCTGCCGCTGGCTGGGGTGACAATGCCCATTACGGCTTTTATCCCCGCCTTTTATGCGGGGCAGATGGGATTGTCCTTAGGCACTATCGGGATAGCGTTGATGGTGCTTCGCGCGGCTGACGTTTTCGTCGACCTTGGGATTGGGTATTTCTCCGATAGTACAAAGACGAAATATGGTCGTCGGCGTCCTTGGATCGCGGTAGGGGTGGTTCTGCTTATTCCATCGGTGTGGATGGCGTACGTTCCCGCCGGTGAGGTGGATATAACCTACCTTCTTATCTGGGTGGGGATCGCTTACCTTGGTTGGTCGCTCGTCAATATACCGTATTCAGCTTGGTCGGCTGACCTGTCGTCCGAGCCGACGGAGCGCCGACGCATCGCAGGATGGCGAGAAGTCGGTCATCTCGCAGGTATGTTCACAGCATTGATTGTCCCGTTTGTGGCGGCATTTTATGGCCACGGGATCGATAGTGTTACGATGAAATGGCTGGCGTTCGTTGTATGTCCGATGCTGGCCGTTGGTGCATTTTTGACTCTCAGTATTCGCGAGAAGCTAGATGTCCAATCAGAGAAGCCCAACTGGAGTTCCGGTCTCAAATTCATGATGGCGAACAAGCCTTTTCGCCAATTTTTCTCGTTCTCGTTCTTGGTGTATTTGTCCGCCGCGGTGATGCAAGCCACATTCGTGCTTTATACGACATATTATGTTGCATCGCCCACGCTCGCGGGGCCTTTGTTTCTTGGTTATTTCGCCGCCGCTATAGTGGCAACGGGGCCTGCGGTAAAAATTTCAGGTCGTCTTGGTAAGCACAAAACCACAGCGATTTCTGCTGGTGTATGGACCATACTCTTTCTCGGTATTGCAGCCTTGCCCCCAGAACAGCCCATATTGTTCGGCGTCCTTTTTGTCTTGTCCGGTGTGTTCGCTGCGGCCCCGTTGACCTTATCGCCGGCCTTGTTGGCGGACGTTTCGGACTATGCCGCGATGAAGACGGGGCGTCAGGAAGCGGGGCAATATTTCGCTGTTTGGAACACGATACAAAAGGCAACCTCTGCCATTGGTGTTGGCATCGCCCTGCCAATGCTCGGTGTTCTGGGATTTGATCCGCAAAACGTAACCGATGACGGGTTGCAAGCGCTGAGGGTCGTTTGTCTTGTCGTGCCCGCGATACCCTATGTCGCCGCGTCGGTTGTCATTTGGTATTTTCCGCTAACTGATCGTCGTCAGGATATTATCAGGCGGCGGTTGTTAAAGATGAATGCGTCATCAACGACATAGGCGGAGACTTGTTATGTGGCGCGTTGTTTCTCGTAACGGGTTGATTGGATCCGTTATATTCTCATTGATCGTATTGGGCTCCTGGGCATTCTACCCAGATGTATGGATGTCGGACTTGACCGAGGGCGCCATTGCTGCTCCCCAAACACCGTTAACGTACTTTATCTTTTTGGGTGTGATGGGATCAATAATTGGCCCATCTGTAATGGGATCATGGCAGTATGCGAGTTTGCAGGAAACGACTTTTTTCGGTCGTTTCTTGGTTGCATGGCTGATCGCTACCGTGATCAGTTTTGCAGATCTCATTGTCGTGGATTATCTTGTCTATATGTGGATCTATCCCTCCTTTATGCAGGTGGAGGGAATTGAGCCGATGCATAACTATGGAAAACACTTTCTGCACACACTCAATGGTGTGCTTGTTGGAGTACCGATTGCGTTGATCGCCGCGTTCATGACCGGATTTTTGAAACCGAAACTCAAATAAAGCGTATACAGTTTATTATTGAAACCTATCGACATTGGCACTAAATAAAAGTATAATATTGATTATTAGTCTTAAGTAGGTGTGGCGATGTTTGAAGTGATACTCTGGGGCGGACTGGCCACTTCCCTTGCCGTTTCGTTGCTTATCTTTCCAACGTATATCTTCTGCCCACAGATTTGGCTTGCTGAGCTGACAGACGGGGAGGAGCAACATAGCCCGATTTTGGCGATGAGTGTTGCCCTATTGACCGTCGTCATCATGCTCGCTGGAGCGATCGCTTCCGCGGCGTGGTATGATGCCGCGAATGAAATATCGTTCCTACAACGATTTTACGTTGCCTGGGGGGTTATTAGTCTATTTAGTTTGTATGACCTCATTATTATCGACATTTTGCTTTATATGTGGATCCGCCCGCCGTTTATGCGATTTGAAGGGTACCCCACGCTTGGATACTGGCATCATACGAAAGCGAGCTTGATCGGTATCTTCCCTGTCGGTGTGCCACTCGCCCTCATCTCGGCCTTCTTGGCGAATTTTTTCTAGCTTGAGAGGTTGTTTGTTGTCGTTTTTGGACAAGAGGTTGGTTAACCGAAGCCACTTCCTTGCCGAGAAGCTTAACCAATTCGGTACCGCCCTAATATCGTTTCCGGATCAGTCGGGTAATTATCCACTACTGCAAATTGCTCTGCGCTATAAAATACCTCCAAAACCAGAGGGCGCTAGCAATGTCAGTATCAAGACTGGAGAATGATCAATCCGACTATTCGGAGGCGATCGAGTGGCGGCATGACTTTCACGCCCATCCGGAGCTGGCTTATCAGGAGCATCGGACATCTGACCTCGTCGCGAAACGCCTGACGTCTTTCGGCCTCGATATCGAAACGGGAATAGGTGGGACAGGCGTTGTGGCGACCTTGCGAGGTCGCCTCGGGGATGGCCCTACTGTTGGATTGCGCACGGAGTTAGATGCACTTCCCATCTTAGAGAATTCGGGCGTTTCCTACATCTCGACGAATAAAGGGTGTATGCACGCCTGTGGTCACGACGGACACGCTGCCATCATGTTGGAGACAGCCCGCCGCTTGGCAGCAGCGCCTGACTTTGCCGGTACCGTTCACTTCATATTTCAGCCAGCTGAAGAAAATGGCGGCGGTGCTAAAGCAATGCTGGATGACGGCTTCATGGATCGCTTCCCGTGTGATAGCTTTTGGGCGTTGCACAATTGGCCTGGGTTGCCCGTGGGCACAATTGCCGCCCGTGCCGGGGAGATGACGGCGGCGTGTGATAACTTTGATATTGTGGTCGATGGGTTTGGCGGCCATGCGGGCCTCCCACACCTTTCGATTGATCCCATTGCCGCTGCGTCCCAGTTCATCACAAACCTCTATGGTCAATTGGCGCGCCGGGTGAATGCTGTGGAGGGCGGCTTGTGCTCCGTCACCCGCTTTGATTCAGGGTCGGCCTATAACGTCGTGCCGAACCAAGCCCGGTTGGCGGGGACCGTAAGGGCATTGTACGAACCGGCGCGCGCCTTAATCGAAGATACTTTAAAGAGCCAGGCGAAAGCGACCGAAATTGCGACAGGTACGAAGTTTAATGTAGACTACGAAGTATGTTATCCGATTAGCTACAATGATGCAGATGCAACGGATATCGCATTGGAGTGCGCACGGACGCTCGTTGGTGATGATCACGTTGTTGCCGGTATTGCACCGACAATGGGGACAGAGGATTTTGCCTACTTCCTACAAGAGCGGCCGGGATGTCTTGTCCTGTTCGGGCAAGGGGAGGGTGAGGCACCCGCTAAGCTGCATACGCCGGAATATGACTTTAACGATCGTCTTATACCGGTGGCTGTTCAATACTGGCTCACGCTTGTTGATAGGCTTTTAGGCTCAAAAAATGACCAGTAAGAAATTCATCAATGTGCAGGATTATCGCAAGGGCGCGAAACGGGTCCTGCCAGCGCCGGTCTTTCATTACCTTGAGGGAGGTGCGGACGATGAAATAACGTTACGGGAGAATACCGCCGCCTTTGATCGCTATACGTTTGATCCAAGGGTGCTCGTTGATATTGAGAAGATAAGTCTCCGTAAGCGCGTATTGGGTTGCGACCTGGCAATGCCATTAATTTTGTCGCCCACCGGGATGAGCCGGCTGTTTTCCCATGAGCGCGAGCTTGGCGCTGCGCGGGCCGCCCGGAATGCAGGTCTGATGTACTCACTTTCCACGATGGGTACGACGTCTATTGAGGATATTGCTGGCGCAACGGATCTGAAGATGTTTCAGATCTATATAGTGAAGGATCGTGGTCTAACGCGTGAGCATGTCGCGAGATGCCGTGAGGCGGGATACAACGCGATTTGCTTGACGGTGGATACTCCGGTTGCCGGAAACCGGGAGCGCGACCTTCGCACCGGATTTACGATGCCACCCCGCTTTTCCCCGAGCACGTTCCTCAGCTTCGCAATACGTCCAGAGTGGAGTTTGCGTCTACTCACGGACTCAAATTTTCGTTTTGCCAATATCGACCATCGTGTTGACGCGATTGGAGATGGTGTCACAAGCGTTATTGAATACGTAAACGGACAGTTTGACCGGACAGTGACCTGGCGTGATGTTGAATGGCTGGCAGCCGAATGGGGAGGGCCACTTGCCATTAAGGGCCTTGTTACGGCGGACGATGCTGCTGCAGCGCGAGACGCTGGCGCAAGTGCGGTGATGGTATCTAACCATGGTGGGCGACAGTTGGATGGTGCACCGGCGCCCATTGATTGCGTTCCTCGCATCCGGGATCGCGTCGGGTCGGCTTTGGAAATCATCGTGGATGGTGGTGTGCGCCGGGGCGCCCATATCGCCAAGGCACTAGCGCTCGGCGCCGATGCCTGTTCGGTCGGGCGCCCATATTTGTGGGGATTGTCCGTCGGGGGACAAGCCGGTGTTGAGCATATTCTTGAAATACTTCGTAAAGAGATGGAAACAACACTTGCATTGTTGGGATGCCAAGACGTCGATAATCTCAATGCAAGTCATATTTGTGACGTAGAAGGTATCGTTCCGACGTCGATGCTGGGTGTTTCCCCAGCCAAAGCGATGTCGGCAGCGAACGGCCTATAGTGGCCCAACGATGTAACCGAGTGGGCCGGTTATTATCCACCGGCCTTTTCCACCTAAGTAAGCGATGCCATCGTATCTTCAGAACGAGCGCTTCCTCCAAAAACTGGAAATAATGCAATGCATACAAATAAAAAAAGTGATTTAGAGAAAAGTAAGTACACTTTTACATCTGGAATTAGCGCCCTCGTTCGTCTGCCTGTTCTTCAACGCCTGCGTGACCAGATGGCTGGTCGGAGCACGGCAGGATTGATCTCGGGGTATCGCGGCTCTCCCCTTGGAGCTTATGACCTTCAACTATGGCGCGCCAAGGAGGAGCTTGAGAAGAACGACATTCTTTTTCAGCCAGGGTTGAATGAAGACCTCGCGGCGACCGCTCTTTGGGGTGCGCAGATTCATCGCGCTTACGGTGACACGAAGGTCGATGGTGTTTTCGGTATTTGGTATGGCAAAGGCCCAGGCGTTGATCGGTGTGGTGATGTTTTTCGAAACGCTAATATCGTCGGAACATCTCCGCTCGGCGGAGTGCTGGCGGTGGGCGGTGACGATCATGCGGCGCAATCGTCCGTATTTCCTCATCAAACTGATGGAATTTTCCAATCTGTGTTGATGCCGGTCCTGCAACCTGCCAATGTCCAAGATATCCTTGAATTTGGGTTGGCTGGAATCGCCTTGTCGCGTTACTCTGGCCTATGGGTCGGCATGAAAACAATTGCCGAAGTTGTAGAGGCATCCGCCACTATCGTCGAACCAGACGTTGGGGCAGGATATACTGCCCCTGACACTAACCTGCCTCCTCATGGGTTGAATTGGGATCCCACTTTGATCTGGCCCGCTAATCGGATGGAGTTCGAGCGGCGTGTATTAGAGGAGAGGCTACCCGCCGCTCGGCAATGGGCCGTGGCCAACTCGATAAATCAAACGATCTATAAACCCACGAAAACGCGATTGTGTATCTTGACGGTGGGTAAAGCCCACCAAGCCCTTATGCAGGCACTCCACGCCCTTGGCAACGATGCAGCCGAGCGTGCTGCGTAAGGGATCGGTGTCTATAAAGTTGGTATGAGTTGGCCGTTGGAAACTTCAGGTCTAACCACGAACTTTCCGGAAGCTGAGGAATATTTTGTCGTTGAGGAGAAGCTTCCTATTGTTGAGGATCAGCTAAAAGCAGCCCTCTACTCGATCCCTGGCGCTGGGCGCATCACGGGAAAAACCGATGAAACAGGTAGCCCTCTTCTGAAAGCGATCTCTGAGTTTTCGGTTCGTGATGTTGCTAACGCCTTTTTGAACCGCTTGCACTATTTTTCAGATTGGGGAGAGGAGGCCCAAAAGTACGTTAATCGGGCGGAGGAAAACCTTCACCATCTGGATAAAGAGTTCGGGCAGGTTATCTCTTTCCCCGCTCGAAAGCCGTTTTTTTGCTCGGGATGTCCGCATAATACGTCAACGAAAACGCCGGATGGATCTATTGCGGGCGGAGGCATTGGTTGCCATGCCCTCGCGATCTCCCACCCGGATCGTGCCACCGAGATCTTTTGTCAGATGGGGGGCGAAGGGGTGCAGTGGGTTGGTGCCGAAGCATTCTCGAAAACAGACCATATTTTTCAGAATCTCGGGGATGGCACCTACCAGCACTCTGGTATTTTGGCGATACGTGCGGCGCTTGCCGCAGGAACGAACATCACGTTTAAGATTCTGTACAATGATGCTGTAGCGATGACCGGCGGTCAGATGGCCGAGGGAGCTATATCGCCCCAGGGTATTATTAGCCAACTTAAGGCGGAAGGTGTTTCGTCTATCGCTCTTGTATCGGATGATCCTGAAAAATGGCATCGCGTCCGTGACACAGTGCAAGGTGCTGAAATTCTCGATCGCGATGATTTTGAGAGTGTACAGAAACGATATCGCGAAGTGCCTGGTGTCACAGCTATCGTGTATGAACAGACCTGCGCGGCGGAGAAACGTCGACGCCGTAAGCGGGGGGATTTCCCAGATCCACCAAAACGCATCTTCATTAACCCTCGCGTTTGTGAGGGGTGTGGGGATTGTTCGAAAGCCTCAAACTGTATCTCTGTAGAGCCGCTGGAAACGGAGTTCGGACGCAAGCGTAAAATCAATCAATCCAGTTGCAATAAGGATTACTCTTGCACGAAGGGTTTCTGCCCTAGCTTTGTCGAGCTGGAGAATCCCGTCTTACAAAAGCCCGATGCTGAGAAAATAAAGGCTGTTGAGGAAGGGCTTTTTGCGAAGTTACCCGAGCCACAGCAGCCTGCCCTCACTGATGTAACGAATATCTATGTTGCAGGCATTGGTGGTCTGGGTGTTCTGACTCTCGGCGCCATCATCGGCGTTGCAGCGCACCTTGATGGCAAGCATTCGAGCGTTCTAGACTTCACCGGGTTGGCGCAGAAAAATGGCGGTGTTGTTAGCCATGTGCGATTGGCACCACGTCCTGATCTGTTGGCGGCGGCTCGTTTACCTGATTATGGTACTGATCTTTTGATCGCTGCGGATGCGCTTGTTGCGGCTGGCGTGGGGAATATTTCCAAGCTCAATCCCGAGCGGACTGTTTCGGTCGTCGATAACCATGATGCCCCGACATCTGACAATGTGACCGAAAGAGACTTCACGATTCCGTCTTCGATGCTTCGTAAACGACTGAAGCAGCGTAGCCGGGAGGGAGGGTTTTTCTCCGTTTCTGCGGCAATGCTGGCCTCTCAAATTTTTGGCAACGCAATTGCCGGTAACGTTCTGCTCCTTGGTTATGCTTGGCAAAAGGGACTTGTTCCGTTGACGCGCGACGCCATTGTGGGGGCAATCACGCAAAACGGCGCAGCGGTCGCGATGAATGTGAGAGCCTTTGATTGGGGGCGTGTTGTTGCTGATCGCGAAGGCGAGTTAGACGGTATTTTGCCTGGACAGCAAAAGATTGCCCCGCGATCGTCAGACGTCTCGCCCTCATTCTTTGCGTCTGAGCTAGAGGCCTACCAAAGCAAAGCTTATGCAAAGACATATAGGCAGCTTATAGAGGAGACGGAGGCGGTTAGCCGCGCTATGCCGGGGGGCGATCAATATCTGCAATCAGTCGCCCAAAATGCCTATAAATTGATGGCGTATAAAGATGAATATGAGGTTGCCCGACATTATGCCTCTCCTGAGTTTCGTGACGTATTGATGCGTGAGTTCAAGAGCTATGATGGCATAAAAATCTGGCTTGCCCCGCCGGCTCTATCTCTTTTCGGTGATGGCGTTCCCAAGAAGCGTCGCTTTGGCGGGTGGGTGCTGCACGTCTTTAAGCTGTTGCAGCACGGCAAAATTCTCCGTGGCACCTGGCTAGACCCATTTGGGCGCACCCAAGAGCGGCGTATGGAGCGTGACCTCATTGGAAAATATTTCGCGGTTGTCCGACGCTTAAACGGGCAGCTTTCTGACAAGACGGTTGCGGCAGCCACAGCGATCGCCAGCTTTCCTCAGGACATTCGAGGATATGGGCATGTGAAAGAGCAGGCCGCTCAAGCGGCTTTGGAAAAGCTGGAGCAGGATCTTGCCGCGTTCGGCACGGAAGTGCGCGGGGCAAAAGAGGCAGCTTAGCACAAGGACCGTATACACAGTTCAAGTTGGCGCGGTGGTAAGTCGCGCCTTCTACTTCCTCCCCTTCAGGAGAAAAGCATCTATGCGCTGTCGGGCATCTTCGCTGCCGAGGGCGTCTGCCATGGCATGGCACTCCTGGTCCAGTTGTACGTCAAATGGTGTGGAGCGTGCACTATTCAGCAGCGACTTGATAGTCGTGATCGCGTGTTGAGGACCTGTTACAAACTCCCGTGCCAAATTTTCAGCCGTGCCCAATGCGTCTCCAGCTTCCGTTAACTCTGATAACAAACCAAAATCATATATCTTCTTAGCGCCGATAGGACGTCCTAAGAGGGCTATTTGGGATGCCGTGGCACGGGGGAGGGAGTTACCGAGCATATGGGTCGCGCCACCATCGGGAATAAGTCCTGCACGGACATGCGACAAAAGAAATTTCGCGTCGTGTGCGGCGACGAGGAGATCACAGGCAAGGACAAGGCTGAAGCCAGCGCCAGCGGCACCGCCCTCCACCGCGGCGATGACGGGCTTAGGGCAATGGCGGATCGCTTTGATCACATCGTGAAGTCGATTGATCTTTTGGCGCCTTTTCTCAATGGGAAGGTCCCGCCGTTCTTTTAGGCGATTCAGATCACCGCCTGAACAGAAATAGTTGCCCTCACTTGCCAGGATGAAGGCGGCAGTTTCCTTTTTATCCGCCTGGGCCAGGCCCGATAAAACCCCTTGGTAATAATCCTCTGACAGAGCGTTCCTCCGTACCGAGTTTGTGTTCCAAAGAATGGTGTAGCCGTCACGCTCGTCAAGGCGAAAAAGCGCTGTCATCGCTAAGCGGCGCTCAGCTTTGTAAAGCGCTCTAGATGGTGGTCCACATCACCGAACAGATGATCGATCATGACCAGACGTTTGGAAAAGTGCGACAGAGCATATTCGTCTGTCATACCGATGCCCCCATGGATTTGGATACATTCCTCCGAGAGGAGGGCCCCTGCGCGCCCAACCAAGTTCTTGGTGGCACTGACATATCGTTCACGGATATTTCGCGGTGCAGTAAGGTTTCCAGCCAGATTGATGACCGATGATCTCGCTTGTTCGATTTCGATCAGCAGGTCCGCCATTCGATGTTGCAGCGCTTGGAAGCTGCCGATGGGTTTGCCGAATTGCTTCCGCTCGCGGGCATAATCGACCGTCAAATCTTTCGCTGATTCCATTGCACCAACGGCTTCGGCACAAATGGCCAGTGTTGCTCGGGCGAGGACGGCTTCAATCGCGGGGAAGGCTTTCCCGGCATCGCCAAGGCGCGCTGCGGCGTCTACTTTCATGTTGTCGAACGTGACGCGCGCCATTGAGAAGCCGTCAATCGTACGATGTTGCGTCACCGAAAGGCCTGGGGTCTCACGGGGAACGAGAAATAGGGATATACCAGTTTCATCATTATACGCCCCGGACGAGCGGGCGGCGATAAGAATGTCGTCTGCCTCGGCGCCTCCAAAGACATGGTCCTTGCGGCCGGTAAGGGTGAAGCCGCTATCGCTATGCTCCACCTGGGTTTCGACATGGGCGGGGTCATAACGACTATTCGGCTCTGTGTGGGCGAAGGCAACAACCCGCTGGCCGCTGATAATATCGCTCAGCAATTCGTGCTGTGTATCCGTTCCGAGGGCGGCTATCAAACCACCAGCAAGAATAGCGCTGGAGAGAATAGGGTCGATCGCACCCGCGCGGCCGATTTCCTCGAAAACGACCATAATATCTGCGCCGCTGCCGCCTAAGCCGCCATTCTCCTCGTCGAACAACGCGCCGAGGACACCAAGGTCAGCAATTTGAGTATAGATATCTTTATCGAAGGCGTGTCCGTCAGCGATCAGCTGCCGCCGCTTTTCATGGGTATAGGCTTCGTTGAAGAAGCGCCGTAGCATATCGCTCAGCATACTTTGTTCATCAGTCAGATTAAAGTTCATGTCGGAATACGCCTTAGAGCCGAAGCAGTGTTTTCGAGATAATTTCGCGTTGGATTTCGTTGGAGCCGCCGAAAATCGATTGCTTACGATTGTTGAAATAGGTGGGCGCTGCGGCGGGGGCGTGTTCGGGACCCTCTGGCATCATATTGCTCCCCCCCTCCAGGATATCGGGGAGGAACGGGAGAGCGTCAGGGCCGACCGCACGCCGCAATAATGAGGTAAGCTCCTGACGGATTTGAGTACCCTTGATCTTCAGCATAGAGCTTTCAGGGCCCGGTGCTTCTCCTTGCGCGGCGGCGCTGATTAGGCGCAAATTGGTTGTGGTCATCGCCATAAGGTCGATTTCCACCTGGGCCACACGGGCGGCAAATAATGGGTTTTCCGATAATGGTTTGCCGCCGGCCATTGTGTTGGCAGCGACGTGTTTCAGGGTCGCCAGCGCCGCCTTTGACGCACCAATACCGCCAAGGTTCGTCCGTTCATGGGTGAGAAGATATTTGGCATAGGTCCAGCCCTTATTCTCCTCTCCAACCAGGTTTTTAGCGGGTACCCGAACATCATCGAAAAAGACCTCGTTGACCTCAGCATCGCCATCGATAAGCACAATGGGGCGAACGCTCACCCCGGGGGTCTTCAGATCAATGAGGAGAAAAGAGATACCTGCTTGCTTTTTAGC
>CALFRH010000369.1 GCA_937919225.1 uncultured Parvularcula sp. | reverse complement strand
GAACCGTGCGCCCTTTTCCACAGAATAAATCTGTTCGCTTGAAGTTCGCAAAGTTGACTGCTGGGTTTGCGTCGGCGGCTATTGTTGCTGCCGCGCCGATGGTCTCTGCCCAAATGATGATGGTGCCGGGCCAGTTTGGGGTGACGCCCACAGGAGCGTCTACCTACACGATCCCTATTGAGGTGCCACCTGGAACCGCCGGCATGGTACCGGCCCTGACCCTCAACTATTCCAGTCAACAGGGGAACGGCCTTCTCGGCGTGGGGTGGAGCCTTGGCGGCCTGCCCTCCATAGGGCGATGCGGAAAGACTATTGCACAAGATGAAGTCGCTCGTGGTGTGCGCTTTGATAGTGAGGACCGGTTCTGCCTTGACGGCCAAAAGCTTGTGGCTATCAAAGGCGGCACGTACGGGGCCAACAATACGGAATACCGAACAGAGGTTGAGGGGTTCTCCAAGATTGTTTCCTACACGGAAACCGGGATCACGGGGCCGGCTAAGTTCAAAGTGTGGACCAAATCCGGGCAGATCATGGAGTTCGGCTACACTTCAAATGCCCGCATGGTGGCGAGCGCCCAGCAGGATGTGGTGCGCTCTTGGGCGGTGAACCGGATTTTGGACGTGAAGGGGAATTATCTCAACGTCTTTTATGATAACGCGAATCTCGCCACTGGTGAGGCTTTTCCGAACTTGATTTCCTACACCGGCAATGCTGGTCAGAGCATCAGTCCAGAGAAATATATCACTTTCGAGTATCAGGACCGGCCCGATGATCACACGCGGTATTTGTCGGGCTCAAAGGTGGAAAGCACCAAGCGGCTCAAAGCGGTTAAAACCTACGTAGACGGCGTGGCGTCCGGCTTTGGGCCCGATATTCCCACCGGTGGGACTCTGACAAAAGAGTATAAGTTCACCTATTCAGAAAGCGCGGCAACTAAACGAAGCGTGCTGCGAGATGTCGAGCTTTGCGCCGGTCCAGTGGGGGCGCAAACCTGCCTGCCGAAGACTAAGTTTGACGTGACGACGTCGAGCTTTGGGTTTGAGGCTGCGTTGATCGGCAAGATGAATAAGACTCATCTAAACTCCGATCAAGGGTACTCTGTCTTTCCTGCTGATTGGAACGGTGATGGTTATACAGACGTGTTCTCTTGGAAAGGTGATACGGGTGCAAATCACTGGTACATCAGTGATGGTGATGGGACCTTTACGAGGTATGATAATGAAATTACTCCGTCGGCCATAAACGGTGGTTCCGATGGAGAGGTGCTTTTTGGTGATTTCGATGGGGATGGATTTTTAGACATCATTTATAGGCATAAACCTACAGGGTCAAATGAACTCTATCTCAATGAGTCGGAGGCATTCGCGACGCCTGGAAGCAGTCAGGCTGTGGTGTTCTCACCGAAAGGGGAAAAGCTTCCAAAGCAGCACTTTTCGGGTGTGCACGCTGACGGGATTGCAAAGGTTGCTGACATTAATGGGGACGGCCTCGCTGATGTGTTTTGGTTCGATGGTCTCTCCGGTCAGAATAGGCTATTTGAAAGCCAACTCAGTGGATCTAGTCTGCCCAACTTTGTGGTTCACTCGAATAGAATTGATCCAGCGTGGCTGGGTTATACAAGCAGCCCAACTGTTTCTACAGAGACTAAAGGCTTGATGATAGGTGATTGGAATGCTGACGGGCGCCAAGATCTGAGTTGGCAACGAACTTTGACACAGATGATTACTGGTTCAAATGACCTTGTCTTTGAGGTGTCGATTTGGAGTTTTAGTGTCGATAACTTTCAATTCAGTACTCCATCTGCCAGCGAGGCTTTGGAGTATCAGAGCTACCTTTCAAGAGTTCAGCGAGCTGACTACACCAATGATTGGAATGGTGATGGAGTTGTTGACGCTCACTTGTTCGACGGATCAACCGGCAATAGAAATTTTTATCTGAACGACGGAGATGATCTTCATGACGACATTGTAAGTCCGCTTGTTACTGCTCCGTTTCCCAACCAGACTAAGCAACATGTTACAAGTGACTTTAATGCTGATGGTCTGACTGATATATTAGAGTTCGATCGCGATGATGGGCATTCGCGCTTTTTCAGTAATGACGGAGAGGTTGAGTTTTCTATAAAATCTACTACTAGTCTTGATGGGGACAGTAGTGAGTTATATAGCAATACCGGGGACCTTTCAAAAATTGGAAGTATCTATACCGGTGACTTTGACGGCGATGGCTTGCTGGACGTGCTTTGGATTGCAATTGACGGCACCAACCGCCTCTATCTGAACACCTCCACTGTCTCCGACCTTCTCGAGACGGTGACTACCGGCTTAGGCTCCCAAACACAGTTCGTCTACGAATCGGGAACAAGCGCATCGGTCTACACCAAAGATACTGGCACCAATGTGGGGACCTACCCTTCCATCGACTTCGTCGCACCTATGCAGCTGGTGAAAGAGGTACGGGCCGGGAATGGAGTGAAGGATAGCAGCGGGAATGAGGGCGTATATCGCTCCACCTATCACTATACCGGTGGTAAATATAACGCAGAAGGTCGCGGTTTCCTTGGGTTCCGTCAGTATAAAGTCAAAGACCAGCAGACCAATATCGAACAGGTCACCACTTACAAACAGACCTTCCCCTTCATCGGTGCGGTGAAAGAAGACAAAAAGCTGCTCGCGGCTGCGACGCTCAACAAAACTACCAACAGCTATGCTTCGGAAGCCATTGGCACCACGGGGGAGGAGCGGACCTTCCCCTATATTTCCCAAACGGTGGAGGAGGCGACTGATCTTGACGGGACGGCGTTTCCAACGGTGACGACCGACTATGTCTATGGCGACAGCTATGGCAACGCGACGAAGGTAACTGTCAGCACGCCTGACGGGGCGTCAAAGGTCACGGACTCTACCTACCATAACGATGAGACGAAGTGGCATATTGGACGCTTACTGACGGCAAAAGTGACCTCCACAGTACCCGATGTGACGCCGTCACCGACAGGGGCAGGTGCGGGCGCTGCGGGGAGTGAGGGCGATGATCCCAAACCTCACGGCGTCGTCGTTGTACCGCTCAACGGGTTCACTGTGATCCCGTTGCACTAAAGGTAAGCCTCCCATCCGCTTTTGAGTGGGGTGGGGGGAGAATTAAGGTCAACACCATTCTTTTGGGGGTGTCATAGATGACACGAGGACAAGGACGACCCACGATGAACCGGACGGAGAAGACAAATCGGATGTTGGACTGTCGGATAACAGACTGGCTCACCCGGTCACTTCTTTTCTGCCTCTTCATGATGGGGGCCACTGCCCACGCCACCACCTCAGGGGTGCGGGAGTCCTCCTACACCTATGATAACACGACGGGCCTCCTCACGAGTGAAGTGATCGAGCCTAATGACAGCGATTTCACCCTAACCACTGCTCATGGCCACGATGCCTTTGGCAACCAGACCACTGTCACCACATCGGGCCAGGGGATCACCAGTCGCACCACCACGACGACCTTTGATGCGCGTGGTGAGTTCCCCACCACAGTTGCTAATGCGTTAGGGCATTCCGAGACGTGGACCTACGACAACCGCTTCGGCGCGCCGCTCACCCAGACGGGGCCTAACGGTCTTACCACCAGCTGGACCTATG
>CALFRH010000368.1 GCA_937919225.1 uncultured Parvularcula sp. | reverse complement strand
ACCTCACCATTCATGAGGATGCTATCGACGGCCTTGATGGTATCACCGGGTTGCACCGTATTGGCGATCTTTGTGAGCGCGTCGGTTGTCTCCGAAGACAGGTTCAGGTCGCCTCCACTACCTTCCTGAGACTTTTCTTTCTGAGCTTTTGCGTCCTGCTGGGCCTTTGCTTCAGCCGTAGGGTCTTTCAGCGCTACGGGCGAGGCCTTGTCCGAAAACGTCCCATCTGCATTCCGCGTGACTAAGCCAAGGTTTGCGGCATTGTCTAAATCGACGGGCATGCCTTTTACCAAGACCAAGTCTTTGCCTCCGGGGACGCGGCCCATTACAGGGCTACCAGAGGGAGTTCTCACGGTCGCCATAAGGCCACCGCTAGCGTCATCATTCGGACGAAGCGTAGTCTCCACAGGGTTGGTCGATTGGACGGGCTCGTTGCCGTTGATCTCGATCCCGCCTTTACCGACGACCGCTTGGGGTGAAGAGATGTTTTCCTTGTTGATGAGGTTTGAAAGCGGCTGCTCCGGTGTTCCATATGCTGTTGTCCAAGTCATTTCTGTTTCCTTAGTTTTGCCTGCGCTGTCGACGAGGACAGCACGTTAGGCCAAGCCCCTTGAGGGCTGGCTATGGTTTGGTTGATGTGGGTTAGGGTAGGGGAGGACGCCCCCTCTTAGGGGACGCCCTGATAGCTTAGTAGTTGGGCATTGTGCCGCCGACTGCTGCAATCACGTTGCGGACGCCAAACATGTTTTGGAAGACCAAGAGCTTTGTCAGCGCCTTGAAGTCGTTCTCTCCAAAGGTTCCTCCGCGCGCCGCATCTGCAATCCCTGCTATGCCTCTGTTCACGCCATCTATGAGGTCACCTGTAGGGTTGCTCAAGGCGGCTGAGGTAGGGGTCAGGCCTCCAGATTTCAGTCCAGAGGAGCGGAAGTCGAAGATTGGGTCGATCCCCGCTGCTGAAAGCCCGGTGTCTACTGCGATAGGCACGACCGACGAGAAGCCGGACCGTTGGAAGGATGCTGACGCGAGCGCTTCCATTGAAAGGCGCTCTTCTAGAAAATCCCTCCTATCGTCGCGTCCAATTGCGTTGACGTGTGTCTGTTCAACATAGAACAGACCGCCAAACATCATAGTTGCGCTTAAAGACGCGAAGGTCTCCCAGTCACGGTGATGAAGTCCAGCTAACGTCTGCTTGACGTATGCCGCCATCATGAACGAGCGGAACTGTGCAACAGTCTTCCAAAGGTCTTTCGACATGAAGTCTGGCATGTTACCAATGTCGTTCTCTTGGATAGACTTCTTTGCCCAGCGATCAACACTGTTGATGAATGCGTTCTTCGCATCAATGTCATCCCACTTCTCAATGTTAATGCGGCTTACCTTCCGGCCAAGAAGGCCTTCAGTCTGATCGACATGCTTCCGAAGCTGGGCTTGGATACGTGGGTGCATTTCATCGTTCACACCCATGACACGGAGACGGCGTGGATTGATGTCCCGCTTCCCCGTGGCATCGTCCATAAATCGCTGCACCAGAACACGTGAGTTGAGCCTTTGAAGGACCATGTTCACGTGCGCCATGCCAGAACCCACAACCGTGATCTTCTTTGCACGTTGTAGGCTGTGGTCTAGACGCTGCCGATTGGATGCGGCTTCGACAGCGCCCGCTTCATCAAACATCGCTGACATATTCATCCGCTCAAGGTCAGTCCCAAAGCCCCAGATAGC
Source organism: uncultured Parvularcula sp. (assembly GCA_937919225.1). GTDB lineage: Bacteria > Pseudomonadota > Alphaproteobacteria > Caulobacterales > Parvularculaceae > Parvularcula. The sequence goes on along the minus strand of CALFRH010000368.1, from coordinate 10,576 downwards.
TTCGATTTCGTTCAGGAACTCGTCAGAGAACTTTCCGGTCTTGGCGTTTGCAAAGATGCGACGAAGGGCGGGCATGTTTTGAACGAGAACACGCAGTCCACCTTGACCGACGATGTTGCCAAGTTCAGCAAGCTGGGCGACCCCAAGCTGGCCCCCGATACGTGAGAAGTTGTAGTCACGTAGGATACGCAGCCACGCACGGGCTTCTGAGGGTGCTTCAATTGGGATGCCATGGACCAACTTGTAGGAGTTATCCAGAACACGCATCTCTGCTTGCAGCTTGTTTGAGGGGATACCTTTGGTGCCTGCCTCTGTTGCGATGTAACCTTTCACCGTCTCGAACGATGGCGCGTGAACCGGAAGGTTCCCCTCAGCATCCCTTACACGGAACTCTTTCAGGAAGTCCTCCATGTGGCCCGCAGCGGAAACCGAACGGACGTACTGCCCGAACAACTGCTCTGCGTCATTCTCAAGCATGTCTTCAATTCCGATCTCACGCTCAACACCATTCCGGTCGATCATACGGGTCCGGTAGGTTTCATCCAGATCGAGACGCCACTTGGCGCTGCCGATACGGCCCCGGTCGCCACCATCTGCATCAGAACGTATCTTATCGGTGATGCGAGTGATGTCATCGGAGGACATTCCAGCGTCGTCCAACATCATCTTCAGAGTGTCCATATCCTGCCCCGCGATTGCGCGGTTCAAGTTGAACTCACCATAACGACGTGAACGGATGCTCTTGGTGTATGACGCTGCGATCTTAAGGGCGTCCTCGTAGTCGATCTCATCCACCGATGTAGCCCGTCCGGGGTTGGCGTTGCGCCACTTCCGGTTTGCCCGTTGGATAGCCTCGCCAACCAAACGATTGATGTTACCTTCTCCGAAGTCTTGGACCAGTTCGTCGATGCGTTCGATGCGGTGGCGGCGCACCATGTAGTTGTGGTTTGCCTTGATGTCCTCGAAACCACGGATGCCTTGTTGTTTCCCAAACTCAAGAAGATCAGCGAACTCCTTCTTCATCTGGGAGGCAACAGCGTTGACGTGCTTGTTCGGACCAGCGTCGATCTCACGGCGTACCGCTAGGGACACCGCTCGGTTGAACTCTTGACGTTCTTGGACGCCGTGTTGCCAGAACAGACGCTTTCCTTGGTCCTTGAGCCAGTCACTGTAGGCGGTGTTGTAGACGCGATAGCACCGTGCGTTACGGACGCGCTCTTCACGGGCCACCTTCTCCGAGACAGAGAAACGGTTAGTGGAGCCGTCAGCGTTACCGACACCGTCTTCGATCAGACCCCCACCAACACGACGCATGATGTCACTATCGGACTTCTTCAGGACAGCCGAACGGTCGATACGAGCGGAGCCCATAGCGGTTGTAGGTGCGGAAACACTTTCAGAGGCAACTTGCTCAGCGGGCGCTAGGTCAGCCTCTTGGGGAACCCGAGCGGCACCTAATGAGCCGTCTGCACTACCGCCAGCAAACTGTTTAAGGTTCTCGCCCTCAGCTTTCTGAAGAGCAGCAGCCATAGCCTTGTCCTCAGGGATACGCCCAGAGAGAGCACCCATGGTGCCTCCTAGGATGAACCCTGCGGCGGCTGAGGTAGCAACATCCTGCCAACCCATAGTCTGGTCCTGCGAGGCGAGGTAGCCGTCGATACCGGCGTTAGTAGCCCCGGCAGCGACACCAGCACGTAGAGCGCGGCCCATACGGCCAACCTTTGCACCATATACGATAGGCGCTACTGTACCTTGCGAGGCGGCGGACACAGCAATGGCTACAGGGTCGAGGATAGCGGCCCCCAAGCGAAGGCCTGTACCGCCTAAACCAAGCCCCCCCAGATCACGGTCGATCTGTTGCTCACGACGCATCTGATCTGAGAGAGCCCTAGCGTGGGCCTCAGAGGAAGCCGATAGGATGCCGTTCTGATATACCTCATCGAGATCGTCAGTCAGTTCATTCCATAGGTCTTCTGAGAGTCGAAACTCGGGGTCTGGTGTGAACTCTTCTCGACCCATCTGGCGGGCCAAGTTGGTCCCAATCCACTCCTCGTTCGCGGCCATCTTAGCGCCATCCCACCAGCTTACTGTATTCTCTTCGGCAACGGCTTCCTGATCTTTGTCATCAGCGATGGACCGGAAGGTGGATACAGGGGAGTTCTGGATGGCGTCGATAGCGGGAGCCGTTAGGTGGCCTGTGGGGTCCACCGCGTTCACAGCGTCTTGATAGGAGTGTGGAGGAACCTTACCTGTGGTGACACCGTTGTAAGCGTCACGGAGCCATTGGGGAGCGTTTGCCCCCTTACCTTCTGCACCCCATACAGCCTCAGTTCCGAAGCCGATGTGCATCGAGCCGGGGCGCATATAGCCTTCCCCAGCACCCATTCCTGTGACACCGTTCGCACGGGCCTTCTGGACAATCTCTTGGAAGACCGGAAGGTCGGCGTCGTTCGCCCAATCGAGCTTGCGGCCATCCTTGTAGAAGAACACGTCAGCGGCTCCACCATCATCGTGACGGACCGAGCCAACGCGCTTGTTAGAGGTTCCCTTGCGGGGCTGACCACCGGAGAACACCTCCATCTGGATACCCATGTCAGGGAGGAACCCCAGAGCAGATACAAGGTCACCTGAGAGGGGCTGATTACGAACCGCTTTCTGGTTCGCATAGCGCAGCCAATCGGCATTCACTGAGGCCCCCTGAGGCTGCTCCGTAGGTGCCGCTGCTGTGGGGTTGTTTATGAGATCATCACTCATTTGAGTTTCCTTGGTAAAGGTGGGTTTGGGGCATGACGGCATCGCGAGAGATGTCATCAGCCTCCGCTTTGTATTCGTCCAAGTCCCACCCCCAGGCATGTCCGAGGTCGTGGGGCAAGAAACGAATACGGCGGAATAATTCGAAGGGCAGGCGGGTAGCTGTAAGGACCGTTCGTGGGACGTAGGAACCGTTCCACTGAGGATCACGGCGGGCGACTTCTAGCTTACATGCGAACATCAGGCTGTCGCGCAGGGTTGTCGCATACTTTCCATGCCAAAGGCCGGTTTCATTGGGTCGCGTAGAGGGAACCTGAACGGCCCCGATGAGCGGACCGTCTATTTCTTCTCGCGGTCTTGCGACTTGCCGAAAGATGACGCGGAAGCTGTCGCGCGGACAGCGCCAAAGCGTCTGGGGATGTTCATCTTGGATGTCTGGGTGGGTGCCGTAAGGGAAGAAGAACCCAGTGATGTTTGTGTGCATTGTCGTATTCTTTCGATTAGCTAGGGGATAAGCTGCTGAAACGCTATGAAGACACGAGCGCTTCGTCGCCCTGAGCATTCAGCCAGCCCGGAGTTCCCCCGCAATTCATTCGGTGGGGGCAAACTCAGGACGGCTCACGATGTCATCAAGGCCATAGGCGATGATTGCCGATAGAACGGCTGACGATCCCAGCCCTCGACCCGTGTTGATCTCGTATCGGCCCGCCAGTGCGAGACAAAGAGCGCGGACCTCAGTTCGGAGGCGCATCACTGTGTGGTCGCCTTGTTCAGAGAGCAGGGCAGGGAGTGACTGTTTGCCGCCCAAGCTCTCTGCCAGTTCATGTTTCGGGACAGCCTTGAAGATGTCTTCACGGGCCTCGTTAGCGAGTTCCTGACGGAGCTTTCGACGGTGTCCTCTGAGAGGGTCGCCTTTGCCATAGACTTCAGAGGCGGTCTTCCATGTGCGTTGAGATTTTGGCTTCAGGGCCATTGAGTTGTTTCCTTTTGAGGTATGCGCGGGAGAGTGGTCAGCGGTTGCAGACAATGTTCCCTTCGCTGTGGTCGCCATAATCGCCATTCACGTATCTGGTGGGGGCAGGGGGCCACTTGCGGTGGTGCAGATAGAACCCGATGTCGCTCAGGTAGATGCTGTGATGCTTCACGTTGACCTTCGGACGCCCGCGAGGACGCGTTTGGCCCACGATGTCGTCCTTCTTGGAAGGCCCTCTGTGTGCGTAGTTGAAGTTCGCTCGGATGTGCTTCCCATCGAGACGGAACCGCGCATCAATTTCATCGAGAACTCTCTGCCGGGGGATTTGTGCAATCGGTTTCTTGCGAAGTTTCATTTCAGGTCCTCCGACAAGAGGAGGCGGCAGAGTTCGCTGGCTGAATACTCAAGTGTGACAATGCGGCGGCGTTGAGTGGGCGTGAAGTTGTCGCGCTGGGCGACCAAGTCGGAGACCCTGACGATCTCGTAATCGCTCTCTCGCTGCTGCGGTCGGTGGTTCGCTTTGAAGTGAAGTATCTTGTCGCTTAGAGAGGCGCGGACTTCGTTGCGGTTCCGGCAATTGAGCATGTCGAAGACGTCGAGTAGCGAGACCCACGGCCCTGATTGGGGGCAAACGTGACATTTGACCAAGGGTCGGTCTGGGTCAGCCGTTAGGTTGTAAGGGAAGTGTTCAGGAGGGAACGTGAAGGTTTGCATTGGAGGGGTCACTTTCTGGAATACTGAAAGACCCCACCAGCGGGATGCTGACGGGGCCGTTGAAGGGGTTTTGGGGTAGGGGGCTCTACTCGATCACTAGGAACTCGTCGGAGAACTCTTCGTCCTCGATCAGGCTTTGCTGCCATTTCTTGAAGAGTGTGAGCATACGTTTGGAAGCGAAGGCCACTTTGACAGGCTGGGGGTCATCAAACTTGCGCTGGGCCATCCGCCAGACGACTTGGACAGCCTCTGCGATGGCGAACTCCTCACTGAACTTCGCGTTGTTGCATCCGAGAAAATCAGCGATCTTTGGGTTGGGGTGCATGTCATAGCAATAGACCATACGGTTGATGTGGCTCAGACCATTGATGCCGCGCGTCTTCGAGGAGACGTAGGTGCCTTTCCGGTATAGCCGGGTCTCTTTGGCCAATTCAGAAGGCTGATCGACCGTGACTTTCTTGCGGCGCTTTGTGCCGTCTGGTTCTACGACGACACGTTCAACTTTCTTCGTTCCCGAGTGCCAACGACTTCTAGCACACACGAAAGCAGTCCTGTCTGGCGCATAGTCATCGGCCCACTGCTTGCGAAGGAAGTTTCTGATGTCGAGACCAAGCCGCCTTTGCCCGCGTGTGTCCAGCTTCTCTTGGGCATCGAAGCCCAACTTACGCAAGCTCGTCGGCATCACCTCAGCGGTCACCAGTTCGGTTGCCCTCCGGATGAACTCAGGGGTCATGTATTTGCGGACGTGAGGTTTCGCCTTAGGGAAGGTCTCGCCCAGCTTCTCAAGGTAGTGGCGCATATAGCCACCCTCAGACATAAACGTCAGGAGCGTGAGAGAGCGACCTCCAAGAAGAACCTCAGGTGGACAAGCGACAACGAAGAGGCTGTCTTCATGGCAGACCAGACGACCGGCGAGAGCTTCCTCATACAGGTGATTGTCCATCTCGTTCCAAAGGTAGTGTTCTTGCTTCCGATTATCGAAACGGACCTCTGCCAAGCTGTGCCACTTCTCCGTTGGTCGAAGCTGATTGGTCTTCGGGTCGAGGGTCGCGTAGCCGTGGCCCAGTAATTGGGTCTTCAGCTTTGTGCGCGTGACAGAGTTCTTGATCTCGATGGGGTCGGGGTTCTCGTCAATGACTAGGTCCACCCCGGCGAGTAGATGAGCATCTGCAGCGTCCTTCAAGCGGTCGAAGAGGGCGTGTGTGACAGCGACACTCTTACCTTCCGCGAGCAACTGCTTGAGATGGGTCGTTTTGGATCGAGGCTGAACCTTTGTGCCTTTCACGGCCTTGGTGAGATGAACGGTCACCTCAGGGTGCAGCTTAAGGTGTTCTGGAAGTTCATCTCCGGTGGTCTCGTCTCGGTCCGCAAAGCGGTATGTCTCGGAGATGCGAGGGGTCACCAGTAGATATTGGTGGTCGGGCCGCAGGGATTGCAGCATCCGGTGTGACTTACCGAAGCCGCAAGGGGCGTCGATGATTGTCGTGAAGTGGTCTGATGTATGAAGCACTGTGCTTCCTTCTCGGTGAGAGGATTGAGGGGGCCGTCATTGGCCTGAAATGCCGTCGCTTTGGGGGAGCTTGGCGAAAAAACTGGGGAGAGGGCATTAAAAGAGGCGTTTAAGTATTTGATTTATATAATAAAATGTTCCCGCTGCTCATAAAGGAGAAGAGGATTAGGGAAACCCATAGAGGGTATCCGATTTAGGGAACCTTTAAGGGGACTTTGAGGGTGTATTTTGGGGTGTGTTAGAGGTTGAAACTCCGTCGCGTTGACGAAGGAAACCGACCTTTAGAGGTGGACCATGAAGGGGACCTATTGGTGAACCAGAGTATCTGAGAACATGTTAGAGGGTGACCAATAGTGAGCCTTCAGGGTGGCGTTATCATGGGGACTTCGTCCTTGGAGACCCAAGGAGGAGAGGTAACTTAACATCAACTCTAACGACACCTTTAAGGGCAGCGTTATCGAAGATCGTAATGAGCATGTTAGGGGACACTTTAAGGGCAGCTTTGCATGCATTGGGTCTTCGTATGCCAAGGCTACCTGATCGGGCTGGCCTCCGAGTAGTGGGTCTTAACATTAAGCGAAGCGGTAGGTCTTTCTTTGAAGAGGTCGTGAGAAGAATGTTATGAGATGGCGAGAACCACTGACTCCACCCCTCCACACACGGACGGCTATTTTCAATTGGACTTCGAGGTGTGTTTTTCCCGCTGATTAACCACTCTCCTTAGGAAGCGCGGCTGTGTTATCTCAAGTATGTGTGTGAATAGTTACATGATTGAATTTGTTGGTGTTTGTTTCAGCCTCACCAGACCTTCGCTAGGGCTCCACTCTCTTTGAGAATACGGTAGACACTCGACTTACCAACCCCGACTTCTTTTGCGATCTCCAAAGGCTTCATGCCGCCTTTCGCGAGCGCTTTAATTTCATCGGCCTTGGCCATGGCGGTGGGCTTCCTGCCTTTATAGAGGCCCTCTGCCTTCGCCTTGGCGATACCCTCACGCTGCCTCTCAAGCATTATCTCGCGTTCAAACTGAGCGATGCTGGTCAGCATGTTGAGGTGAAGCCTGCCGTTTGCTGTGGTGGTGTCTATTGCCCCGTCGAGGATGCGGAGGGCCACCCCTTTGGCCTCTAGACGCTCTGTGATCTTCACCAGATGGGCCACTGAGCGCGCCAATCGGTCCAGCTTCGTGACAACTATCACGTCCCCTTCACGGGCGAACTCAATAGCTTCCTCTAGCTTCTGTCGCTTCGGCAGATCGACCGAAGAAACCTGTTCAGTGAAGACCTTCTCACAACCTGCTGCCCCAAGATCACGTTGCTGGGCTTCCAAGCCTGCTTTCTGGTCGAGGGTGGACGTGCGGGCGTATCCAATAATCATACTATATCCTTCCAAATAGGGTCTTAGACATATAGGAAGAGACTTCCGAAAATGTCAATACCACTCTCTTGGGAATGTCTAAGAGGCTATAGGATACTTCCCACACAACCTTGCCCTATTGGGAATGGGCAGTGGCCCGCTTGTTATTAGTGAAGGTCAAGCTGAGGAAGGGCAGGTCAAAGACAACCTCTCCCGGTCCCTCTCTGGTTACCTTGAAGGTGTGCTTTACGGTTTCGCGCAGGGCGAGGACAGAGAAGCGGGCAAGGTGGATGTCGAAGATAATCATGGGGGTGTCCTTTCGGTGTGATTGGGTAGGCACATGATCGTGCTTCCCAATAGCTGGGTGCGTGAGAAATAGAAGTCAAGTCATTGTTTTTGTTGCACTTATGGAGCTTTTTCGAAGGTGGAGTTAACGGTGGCCAGAGGGTAGCCCCCACGGGGGGAATGCGCGGGCTTATATATCTATCTCTGGGTCTCAGATTTTTACGATGAAACTATTTTAGGCGGGACCCACTGTCCCCATCCGAACTGTTTGGGCGTCGGTTTGTGGCGCTCACCGCACTGGCTACACTTGAACCATAGCCGCCCCTCAAGGTCGTCCTTTAGAAGGTCGATATAGGTCTCTTGGGGTATCCATTTGATGTGATGACAGGCTGGACAAATGACATAAACAGAACGCGACATTAGCGTGAACATAAAGAGAACAGCACGAGGGTCAATTCGCTAGAGCAAGTGTTTGAGCGGCGATGATAGAAATTCGTGTTTCAAGTTTTAGTCGAACATCCCATTATCGCTTAACGGGAAAGACGACCATGAAACTTGAAGGGGTTCGATTTGGAAATCAGTGACATTTTCGCGCTAGACGATTGGGTTCAAGAACACATCGCAGAGACGCTCAATTACTATCGGCCTCTGGCTGAAATCTTAGAGAACAATGCGAGTAGGCAACCAATGATGCCTATAGAGAGCGCACTAGAGGCACTACTCTTGTATCTCAGGGATATGCCAACGGAAGAACTGTCTACTCAACAGATGGACGTTCTTGACGCGATGAGGGTGGCATCTTTGATCGGAAATCGCGGAGCCCATTGGGTTCGGCAGACTGTGAAAACTTCTACATACGACCCGGCGACTACAAACGAAAAAATTCAAAATGCAAATAACTGGTTATTTAAGTCGCTAAAAAGCATGACTGATTTCTCTAATGCGGCAAAAAGTTTAGGTTTTGACCCAGATGAACAAAAAGCGCTGAGCCTAAAATCTGACCGCTTCAGAGTGTCAATCTGCTTTCAACATGATGTTGGTATCAATAACATTCCTGATCTGAAAAAGAGGTCAAATGATTGGTTTCAGATTATTAATGGCGTCTCTGAAGCTCTCGGGGAAAAGCCCGAAGATACGGAAGTAATTGGTGTCGCCAATGGGTCTCTATGGTTGTTTTTGGGTGTGACAGCGGCATTGGTCAAGGCGCTCGCTATTATATCAAAACATGCTCGAGAGATTTCTGGCAACACCTTCGGCATTCTCAACGACATTGAAGAGTATCGCGCCAAGAAACATATGAATAATTTGATAGAAAGAGGCCTAAAGCAAGCGCTAGAGGATGTCGAAAGCCAAGGCCTAGAGCGCTTGATGGAAGAGCTTAAAACTGTATTGCCAAAGAATGTTTCTGCTGAACAGCTTGCAAAGCTTAACGCCGCTGTAAAGAAGATGCTCACGTTTATCGAGAAAGGCGGTGATGTTGATTTTTCCCGACCGATTGAAATGGACAAAGACGATGAGGGTTTTGACCCGGAGGCTTCTGCAATCGTATCCGAAGTGAAGCGAATGATCGAAGATGCTCAAGAGGCGAAACATACTGCACGTCTCCTAGAACAGCAAAATAATGAAGATGGGGGCGAAGGAGGCAACTAACATCCCTAAGAGCCCGCAAACGCTCCACCTTACGGAGGTCGTCGAGGGTCGCTGAACGCTTCTGTTGGGGGTCCTCTGCGGGCTTGGTATCCTTGATCTCCAAAGCCTCGCGGATGCTTGTAGCCCGATCAAAAATATCCCGCGTGATACTTTTGACTTTCGCTAGTTGCATGTAGCGGGCGGCGTGTGGGTAACTGAACGCGCAGTTGTCTGAGACCCACTGCTTGAAGTGTCCATGAGGGACGACCGCCTTGTTCTGTTTCACCTTAATCAGTTCCTCACCGATCTCGGTAGCGATGTCTTTTGCGGTGCGCCCTAGGCGCTGCACTTCACGGTGCTTGGAGTTCACCGACACGGCAATCCGCGCGGTCTCCGTCAGAGCCACGTCATGTTTCATTTTAAGAGTTCCTTGAAGGGTGTCGTTAACGGGTCTTGAAGTATACCACAGTGACCACGACCGCGCACGCGAACACGACAGACGCCAAGGCCTCCGAGAAGGGCAGGCAGATCACCGCGAGGGCGAACATGGCGAGTGCGAACATGTCGAGTTTGTCTCTCATGCTTCAGCCTCCTAGAGGCCAGCCTTAACAACCCAATCATGGAACTCTCTAAGCCGCGCTTCACGTCCTCCGTAAACCCGCTCTGCGATTGCCTGATTGGCGTGTCCAAGAAAGCCCTGACGAACTTCTGTCGGAGAACCAGCTTCGCGCAGCCTGTCGCTGACACGGTGACGGAGCCCATGAACGCTCAATCGTTTGTCTTTTGTGATCGTCCTGAGGTTCTTCATGAGGACCGCAGACAGCGCGTCAGCGCCTCTCTTACGGGCGTAGCGTGGGAACACAGGAGCATTGGGGTCCGGACCCTCAACACCACTCAGAGCCTCCCTCAGAGCCGCTTGAGCGGTCACCGATAGGGGGACTGAACGGTTGCTTGAGTTGGTCTTTAGGCGGCGGACGGCATTGGGTTGGATAAGAATGTGAGGAATATCTTGATCGAGTTTGATGTCGTCCAGTGTTAAGCCCGCGATCTCTCCCAAGCGCGCACCAGTAGATGCGAGGACAGACCAGATAAGGCGTAGCTCTTCGTTTCGGGCCGTGGCGAGTTTGATCTGCATTTGAGACACGATGGTGTCTGGGAGTGGGTTTCTTAGGTCCATCGCCACATTTTCCTCTTCGGGCCAATGCAGCGCGGTGAAAGCGTTTGCCACCGCAATATCCATCTCGCGGATAGCATGGGTCACAACGGCGGTGATGATCCTAGCCTCACGCTTGGAACTGCCTATCGACAATGGAGACCCGTCTGCCTTCTTGAGGCCCAGCATGTGCTTTACGTATGTGCGC
>CALFRH010000367.1 GCA_937919225.1 uncultured Parvularcula sp. | reverse complement strand
GTCAGTAACGCACCTGGGAATTTGGGGTTGGGGCCCCAAATTCCAGCGCGTTACGAATAGCTGAGACTGGCACTTCAACAAGCACGATTTTTGTCATCCCGGCTTGCCTGAAGGGCAAGGCCGGGATCCACAAGCTTGGATGTCGACAAGGGCACACCAATCTAAGATCACCACACTATGGATCGCGGGTCTCGTCTACGACGCAAGCCGGGATGACGATGCTCTCTTCGCGTGACCGCGAGGCCCATCTCCAAAACGTGACGGTACACAAACGGCTCCGCACGGCTGAAAGAGTTGGAGATGGACCCCGCGCGTAAAGCGCGGGGAAGCGGATGGAGAGGCGCACCACCCAACTTGCGCGCCCTACCATTTCCCGCGACAACCGCAGTAAATGGGGGCGAGGATGATGTTTTCTGTTTACTTCAATAGCACTCTGATCGGTCACACGGCTTTGGAAAAAGGCGATCCGCCAATGGGGGTTGCATTGGGCAAGTTCATTCCAGAGGTAGGCTATCAGGAGGTCCGCCCTCTGTTACAACCTGGCGAAACGATAGGTCATCTGCCATCCGACAGTGATAGATATCTGGACGGTCTTTCAGTCAAAACCCCAGACGGGGAGTCCCTGGAATGCGTTGCTGGGATCGTTTTATGGGAATATGGTGACTCAGAGGCGCCGGACGCCCAAGAAGTCACTTGTCTTGGCATCCATCACGAAGTCTACGAGCGATTATTTCCGCATCATGTAAAGACTTACAATGATCAATTCAGATCCAAATAGATCCGCCACTAAACTATGACACAAAACCTCTTGTTTATCTGCGCTCAAAATAAATTGCGCAGCCCCACAGCGGAACAAGTCTTTTCACAACGGGAGGGGCTTGAGTGCGATTCAGCGGGTCTTGCCCCTGACGCCGATGTTCCTCTTTCTTCTGAGCAAATAGAGTGGGCTGATATCATTTTTGTCATGGAAAAGATCCACCGCAACAAGCTTTCGAAACGCTTCAAGGCCCACCTGAACGGGAAACAGGTAATTGTTCTTGGCATTCCAGATGACTACGAATATATGGACCCAAGCTTAGTGCAGCTTTTAAAATTAAAGGTCCCTCCGTTCTTGCGCTAGCCCCGCCTCCCCGCGGCGATGGAGAGGTCGTCGCCCCGGACGCGCTGCAGCACGAAGTGATGCTGCGCAGATCCGGGGTCTATAGGAGCCAGAGAAATCCCATGTCTGCAGAGCGTGACGAACGCCCCGCACCGCGCACGGAATGACGAGATATCTCCTCCCCAATCACCCCACCGCAACTGCCACCGCTTTCCGAAACACCGTCGGCAACGTCTCCAAATCCCCCGCCGCCGTCCAGAAATAGTCCTTAGGCTTTCTTTTCACGCGGGCACGGCACACCGTCAGCACCAGGTGAAAGTGGGTAAGGGTGTGGGTAGCCTCCCCTGCCACCTCCCAGTCGCCTGCCAGGGGCGGTGCCTCCTCCGGCGCCCCGCCCTCTTGCCAAGCCGAACCGGGCAGGCCCGCCATGCCGCCAAAAAGGCCTTTGTCGGGCCGTCGTTCCGTCAGCACCGCCCCTTCCGACGACAGCCCCACATAGACCACGCCATAGCGGGTAGGCCGCGCTTTCTTTGCAGGCTTCACCGGCAGCGCGTCGGCGATCCCTTGAATATGGGCATCACACATTTTGAGCACAGGGCACAAAAGGCACTGCGGTGCCTTGGGCCGACAGACCGTCGCCCCCAAATCCATGAGGGCCTGAGCATAGTCCCCAGGGCGTTTTTTCGGGGTGAGGCTTTCGGCAAAAGCGTAAATCTCTTCTTTCACCTCACGAATGGGCCGGTCCACCGCAAACTGCCGCGCCATTACCCGGTCCACATTCCCGTCCACCACCGTCGCAGGGCGGTCAAAAGCGATGGCGGCCACCGCCGCCGCGGTATACCGACCAATACCGGGCAAGGCCAACAACCCCTCCTCCGTGTCAGGAAAGACACCGCCATACTCGTTCGCCACGGTGACAGCACAGGCATGGAGGTTCCGGGCCCGCGCGTAATAGCCAAGGCCCGCCCACTCCCCCAACACATCGTCCAGGGGCGCCGCCGCCAACGCGGTCACCGTCGGCCACCGGTCAAGGAAGGCTTCGAAACGAGGTGTCACGGTGGCCACCGTTGTCTGCTGCAACATCACTTCGGACAGCCACACGCGGTAAGGGTCCGGCACCGCCCCCGCTTGCCGCGCAGCGGGCGAAACCCGCCAGGGCAACGCCCGCGCGTGGGCATCGTACCATTTGAGGAGGGCGGTGGAGAATCCCCGCTTGCGGCCTTTGTCCGTTCCCGTCACTCTATCACTCATCAACACTTCCCAAGGAGGACAGCCAAAGCGGTGACCGATAGCCCCGTCAACACGCTTCCTGCACGAAGGTCGCCCCCGCGCCTTCATGTCGCCCTCGGGCGGGAGGTGGGGCGCCTCGCCGCGGCTTCCGGTGCCATGGACCCCGCCCTCGCCGAAGCCTGGGCAGAGATTGTGGGGCCCACCCTTGCCCCCCTCTGCAAACCCGTCCGCCTTAAAAAGCGGGGCAAGGCGCAAACCCTTGTGGTCTCTGTCCCGACGGGGGCCGCCGCCATGCGGGTGCAGTTCAGCCAAAAAGAGATCCTGACCCGCGCCGCCACCTATCTCAAACTGCCAAATCTCAAGACCCTCGCTATTGAACAGGCAGGCCAGCGAGCTGAGGCCAAGGGGACCCGTCGCGAAGGCGCCACCCCGCGATGGAAGTCAGCCACCATCGCCGCTCCCGATGCGGGACCGCCAGTGGCCGAGCGCCCGGCGCAGAGCGTGGGCGAAGCCCTTGATCGCTTGCGACGGTCGATGGGCCGATAAGCGAACAGCCTTCCAACCCGTCACTTGCCAGGCGCGCCGGGTTCGGCGAGTGTCCCACCACAATACTAATTCTCGGACATAGAGGGACAAGATGCGCTTATTCGTTCTTTCTGGGCTCGCCGCCGCGATGACACTGACTGCCTGCAGTGGTGGAGATGGAGAAGCAGACGCCAAAACACCCGCAGGCGATGCCGCGGCATCAGAGGTCGCGACAGGCGCCGATGAAGCGTCCAACGCACCAAGGGTGGTCCCCGCACCGGAGGGCAGCCTCGCCGGAGAGGTCATGGCGCTGGGCAGCCCCGACGCTCCGTTGACGATTATCGAATATGCCTCCCTCACCTGCCCTGGGTGTGCGGCGTTCCATGTGCAAATCCTGCCAGAGATCAAAGAGAAATATATCGACACCGGCAAAGTGCGGTTCGAGTTCCGGGAATTTCCCACCGATCCTCAAAACCTCGCCTATGCAGGCTTTTACCTCGCCCGCTGCGCCGCGACGCAGAAAGGGTCATCTGCCTATTTTGCGATGATCGATACCCTCTTTAAGCGCCAACGGGATTGGGCCTACGGCCCCACGCCCGGCGAGACGCTAGAAGAAATTGCCGCGCAAGCTGGGATCAGCCGCGAGGCGCTGCAGGACTGCTTCTTCCGGGAGGAAGTGAAAACCGCCGTCGCTCAGAATGTCACCGCGGGTATTGAGGAGCACAATGTGGGCGTGACCCCAAGCTTTATCGTCAATGACATAGCCTTTGACTGGGGCCGCTCAGCAGAAGGCATGTCCAACGCCATTGAGGCGGAGCTGGCCAAGCTCGAGCAATAAACATAAGCACCTGAGTTGCCGAGCCTTCGGGAATCGCTCCAGGAGATGCCTTTAACACACTCTTAACCCTTATTTCGAAAGGGTTAAGATGGGCATAACCTAGTGGGTCTAGCCTCTATGGCTCCCTCTCGACGGCAAGGATGCGCGCGATGGAATTTCAAAAGCTGCGGCTCACCGGCTTTAAGTCTTTTGTGGAGCCGACGGATTTTGAGATCAGACCGGGCCTTACCGGCATTGTGGGGCCCAATGGTTGCGGCAAGTCCAATCTGTTAGAAGCTCTCCGCTGGGTGATGGGCGCCACGTCTGCGAAGGCACTGCGGGCGGGCGGGATGGAAGATGTGATCTTCTCAGGCACCGGCACCGCCGACCGGCCGGGTCGTCCCGCGCGGTCCTGGGCCGAGGTCACCCTCAACATCAATAATGAGGACCGCTCAGCACCAGCAGAATATAACGAGCATCCCGCCTTAGAAATCACCCGCCGCATTACGAAGAAGGCGGAGGGGTCAAGCTCCACCTACCGCATCAATGGGAAGGAAGTCCGCGCCAAGGACGTGCAGCTCCTATTCGCGGATGCATCCTCGGGCGCGAACTCCCCTGCTCTCGTTCGTCAGGGTCAGGTATCGGACCTTATTAACGCCAAGCCGGAAAATCGGCGTAAATTTTTGGAAGAAGCAGCCGGGGTCACTGGCCTTTACGCGCGCCGCCATGAAGCTGAGCTGCGCCTGCGCGCCGCGTCCACGAACCTTGAGCGCCTTGAAGATGTGACCGGGGAGCTTGAAACCCAGCGTGGGGTCCTGGCCCGGCAGGCCCGGCAGGCCACCCGCTATCGCAACATTGCGGGGCACCTCAAAAAGAATGAAGCCCTCCTGGCCTTCTCCCGTTGGAAAGAAGCGCAAGAAGCCGCCCTCGCCGCTGAGCAGTCGCTAAAAGAGGCCGTGGACGGATTAGAAACGGCCGTCCGCGCCGCCGCCAGCGCGAATGCGGAGCGCGAAAAACAGCATGAATTGGTGGAACCCCTTCGCCAGAAAGAGGCAGAGGCCGCCGCCGCCCTTCATCGCCTCACCGTTGAGCAAGAGAACTTCGACCGCGAAGTGCAGCGCGCCAAAGATGATGTCGAACGCCTCATGGCAGAGAAAGAACGCCTTGAGCGAGACCTTGCCCGGGAAAAAGATTTGGGCAGCGACGCAGCTCAGGCGTTAGAAACCCTCGCCGCGGAAGAAACTGGCCTTCAGCAGCGGCAAGCCAGTGAAGCAGAAAACCTCGCCCGTGCTGAAGAAGAGGTTGAGGTCGCGACCAAAGCCTTAGAAGCGGCAGAGGCCGAGGCGGAAACGCTCCAACGCCAAGTCGCAGAAGCGGAAGCCGAGCGCCGCGCCCTCACCGCCGCGCAGCACCGCACCGCAGAGGCCGTAAACCGTTTGAAGGCAGAATATACCCGCGCGGAAGAAGCCGAGCGCGCCTTCGCCGCCGAAGCATCCCATGCCGCTGATATCGCCGCCAAGCGGGAGCGCCTTCAAACTGTGACGGCAGCCATTGAAGAAGCAAGCGCCGCCGTGGAGCAAATGGCGCAGGTGAAAGCTCAGGCCGCCAGCGCGGCTGAAGCGGCGCAAGCCCCCCGAGATGAGGCCATGGCGGCGGTCAATGCGGTTCAATCCGAGGTAGATACATTAAAACGCATCCTTGCCCAATCTGAACCCGAAGGCCGGGCGATCCTCGAAGATATTTCCGTTAGAGAGGGATACGAGGCCGCCCTCGCTGCGGCCCTCGACGATGGGCTCACCGCATCCGATGATGCGGAGGCGGATCGGTATTGGTCGCCTCTTGGTACCCAAGAGTTGGGAACCGCTCCCCTGCCCGATGGGGTCGAAAGCTTGTCGACGGTGGCGACCGCACCAGCATTGCTCGGCCGTCGGTTGAAAATGGTGGGCGTCGTTGCCGATGAGGATGGCGACCGATTGGCGCAAGAGCTGCGGCCAGGCCAACGACTGGTCTCCAAAAATGGTGCCCTCTGGCGGTGGGACGGCTTTGTGGCAAAGGCGGGCGCGAAGACGGCTGCCGCCCTCCGGTTAGAGCAAAAACGTCAGCTAGCGGACCAAGAATCCGCCCTTACCCAAGCGTTTGAAAACCGCGACACGACCGAGCGTGCCCTCGGCGAAGCCAAAGCCGCCCTTGCCCAGGCGGGTGAACATGAAGCCCAAGCCCGGCGCACCGCTGATGATGCGCGCAAGGCGGCCACTGTTCTTGAGCGGGATCTAAACCGTCTCGAGGCTGAGGAACAACGCCGCGATTCAAAGCGCGAAGCCCTCATCACCAAAACCAAAGATTGCGCAGAACGACTAAGCACAGCCACTAGCGAAGCTGATGAGGCGGCGGGCAAGCTTGGTGCCCTGCCCGATCTTACCGCCTTGCAACAACAGCTTGGCACGGCACGGCGCCAGCGGGATGAGGCCCGCAGCACTAATGGTCGCGCCCGCGCCAAGCGGGCCGAGCTGAAACGGGATGCTGATTCTCGTGACGCCCGTCTTCGTCAGATTGCCGAGCAACGTGAAGGATGGCGCCGCCGCCAAGGCACGGCGACCGAGCGTATCGAAACGGTGATCCGTGAACGGGACGAAACCATTGTGTCCCTAGAAGCCGCTGAGCGGGTCCCCACCACCCTGGAGGAGCGCCGTGACGGGCTGGCTGATGCTTTAGGTGCCGCTGAAAGTCGACGTCGCCACGCCGCCGATGAATTGGCCACCGTTCAGGGCGCCCTCACCGACGCAGAGCGTGCTGCGAAGACGGCCACAGAGGCAGCGTCTCTCGCGAGGGAACTCAAAGCCCGCGCCGAAGCGCAAGCGGAAGCTGCGCGGGAGCGCCAGACTGATGTCCTTGATCGCGCCAAAGAAGTGCATGAGGGCGACCCGGCGGAGCTTCTTTCCGTTGCTGAGCATAACCCTGACGAGGCCCTTCCCGACCAAGAATGGCTTGAGCAGAAAATTGATAAACTCAAACGGGAGCGGGAGGCTCTTGGCGGCGTTAATCTGTGTGCCGACCAGGAAATGCAAGAAATCGACACCCGCCTTGAGGAAATCGCCACCGAGCGGGAAGATTGCGAGGCTGCCATCACAAAGCTACGGGGCGCCATTGGCAATTTGAACCGCGACGGTCGGCAACGGCTTCTTGAGGCTTTTGATAAGGTGAACGCAAACTTCAAGGATCTCTTTACCCAGCTGTTTGGCGGCGGCTCCGCGGAGCTACGCCTGGTGGATTCCGACGACCCCCTTGAAGCGGGCCTTGAGATCTTCGCCTCCCCACCGGGTAAAAAGCTCTCTTCTATGTCGCTCATGTCCGGTGGGGAGCAGGCTCTCACCGCAACCGCTCTGATCTTTGCGGTCTTCCGATCCAATCCAGCGCCCGTCTGTGTGCTAGACGAGGTGGATGCACCGCTTGACGATGCAAACACGGAACGCTTTTGTAAGATGATTGCGCGCATGGCAGAGGAAACCAATACCCGGTTTATTGCCATTACCCACCATCCGCTCACCATGTCCCGCATGGATCGGTTGTATGGTGTGACCATGGTGGAGCGCGGCGTCAGTCAACTTGTCAGTGTCGACCTCGCCGAAGCGGAAAAAATGGCCGCCTAAATCTCAACGACCACAGGTCAGCCATGACCCTTGACGAGTATAACAGATATTGCAGCAGCCTGACGGCCACCAGCCATGTTGTGCAGTGGCGCGGGGCGCACGTTTGGAAGGTGGGCGACAAAGTCTTCGCGATCGGGCGGGTCGAGGGGAATGTCCTTACCGTGATTTTTAAAACCAGCCCATTATCGTACGATATCTTAAAAGACCAAGCTGGACTTCGGCCTGCACCATACATGGCTTCTCGTGGAATGAAGTGGATCCAACATTATACGAGCCCTGGCCTTAACGACACTGATCTCGCAGAATATCTAAGCGAATCCCATCGTTTGGTGGCGTTGGGTTTATCCAAGAAAAAGCAGAAAGAGCTTGGTCTTTTGGGCTGCTAAGCCGCTTCACCGACGACACGGTTTCGACCATCGGCCTTCGCCTTGTAAAGCGCATCATCCGCCCGCTTCAGCACAGATTGAGGCGTGTCATCTTGGTTTTGCGGGTCCAAAGCCGCGACACCAATGCTGACAGTAACAGTCACGCTTTCTCCATTGGAGAGGCTGATGGACGTTTCCGCAATCTGCCCACGCAGACGTTCAGCGATGGTTTCCGCTGTCGCCTTATCCGTATCCGGCATAACAAAGACGAACTCTTCACCGCCATATCGGCACGCCAAGTCAATACCGCGCACAGACAGATTAAGGATATGCGCCACTTCCTTTAGAACCTCGTCCCCGACATCATGGCCCAGCGTATCATTTACTTTTTTGAAGTGATCCACATCGAGTACCATTAGCGCTAAAGGCTGGTTTCGATCATGAGCATCACGGAATAAGCGGGGAAGTTGCGATCCCAGGTAGCGACGATTGTAAAGCCCCGTCAGCGGATCGGTCACTGCCATCTCTAGGCTTTCGTGTACTGATTCCCGGAGGTACTCGACATAGCGTTTGCGCCGCAGCTGCGTTTTGACGCGGGCGGCCATCTCCTGGCTATCGACGGGACGCATGAGATAGTCATTGACCCCGATGTCCAACGCCCGGACCAGACGACGCATCTCGGTCTCACGGGCCAATGCCAATAAGGGCAGTAGGCGGGACCCTTCAAACGACCGAATAGCCGAACACAGACGAAGAGGATCATAGGACTCTAAGCTTAGATCCACCATGATCAGATCTGGTGTCTTTACACGGATCGTCTCTAGAGCTGCTCGCGCATCGGTGTGATACTCAAACTCCACCCGCCCAGGCAGGCCATCCGCATCAGAGTTCAGCCCATCGATAATCGGGTCATCAGAAATCACAAGAACGTTGGATTCACCGTCCTCCGCCTCATCCATATTCCCAACGGTAATCGCGCCAAGCTCTGCTCCGCGCGCGTGACGGTGACGAAGCTCGTCAGTCATTTGCTTCAGGCGACTCAAGCTGCGCACGCGCGCAAATAGGGCAACATCCTGTACAGGTTTTGTTAAGAAATCATCCGCTCCCGCCTTAAGGCCGGCTAGGCGGTCAGCCTGTTGATCAAGGGCGGTGACCATCACAACGGGGATATGGCAAGTTGTGCCATCTGCTTTTAAACGACGACAGGTTTCAAACCCATCGAGCCCCGGCATCATCACATCTAGTAAAATAATGTCAGGCTGTTGAGCGATGGCGATTTCAATCGCTTCCTCCCCCGAAAGGGTGGACAAGACCTCAAAATACTCCGCACGGAGTTTTGCTTCCAAAAGCTTCACATTCGGAGCAAGGTCATCAACAACAAGAACTCTGGCAGTCATCAGCGCACCCGTTACCCGCCGGTTAATCGGCATACTCGAGGGCGTAGACTAACCGAGATACCTTTTTACTTTGTCAAGAAAAATAGGAACGGAAATGGGTTTTGCTAAATAATCCTCGCATCCGCCCTCGCGAATACGTTCCTCATCGCTTTTCATCGCAAAAGCGGTAACCGCGATCACCGGAATAGAGGCAATTTCCGCATCCGCCTTAATTTCTCGGGTGACGTCGAGGCCGGATTTCCCCGGCAGCTGGATATCCATCAAAATCAGATCAGGATGGTGAGCGCGCGTTAACTCTAACGCATCTGCCCCGTTCTCGGCCTGCAGAATGCGGTAGCCTTGCACCTCGAGCAAATCATGAAAAAGCTTCATGTTTAGCTCGTTATCTTCCACAATCAGGACTGTCTTTTGCCCGGCCATGTCCTCGACTGGTGTCCTCATGGTCTTCGTATTGACGGCGAAATTCATATACTCAAGCCGGTTCTACCTACCTTGTGGGACCCGTTTGGGACCCATCCGTTATTCGCCTTGTCAACGCTTTAAGTTAATCTGGGGTTGACCAGATACCATGATATCGCCCGACAAAGATGATCTTGCCACCACTGGGCTGTGCCTGTGTCGGGATTGTGGCACTGAAAATAGCCCAAACACCAAGCGGTGCGGGGCCTGCGGCAGCCGTCGGCTGCTATCCCATCCCGAATTACCCACACTTTCTATTGCCCATATGGACTGCGACGCTTTTTTTGCCGCCGTAGAAAAACGGGATAATCCGGCCCTCGCGGACCAGCCAGTGATTGTTGGTGGGGGCCGACGGGGGGTGGTCTCGACATGCTGCTATATCGCCCGGACATACGGCATTCGCTCAGCCATGCCGATGTTCAAGGCGCTAGACCGTTGTCCCCACGCCGTGGTTGTGAAGCCCCATTTCGAAAAATATACCGAGGCCGCCCGGACCATCCGGGCGGAAATGGACAAGCTGACCCCCCTGGTGCAGCCTCTTTCCATTGATGAAGCTTTTCTAGACCTCACAGGCACCGAAAAGCTCCATGGTGGGATACCCGCAGCAACCCTGGCAAAACTAGCGCTCACCATCGAAGAAAAGGTGGGGATCACAGTGTCCGTGGGCCTCAGCCACAATAAGTTCCTCGCCAAAACAGCCTCGGATCTCGACAAGCCAAGGGGGTTTGCTGTGATCGGGCGGGCAGAAACCAAGAGTTTTTTGGCCTCCAAACCCGCAAGCTTCGTGTTTGGCGTTGGGACCAGCTTTGCGACCAAACTGGAACGAGACGGCTTTCGCACCTTGAAAGATATTCAAGAGGCGGACGTCAAAACGCTCATCCGCCGCTATGGCGAGCACGGCCTGAGGCTATATCGCTTGGCCCATGGGGAAGATGACCGCCCGGTGAAGCCCGACCGCGAGACAAAGAGCATTTCGGGCGAGACCACATTCTCTGATGACATGACCGGGCGCGAGGCGTTGGAGGATCGGCTTTACGCGATGGCCGTAAAGGTCACGGGACGCGCGAAGGACAAAGAGCTGGCAGGCCGGGTGGTGACCCTCAAACTCAAGACCGCAGGGTTTAAAAGCCTTACCCGTCGCAAAACCCTACCCCACCACACAAACCTATTGGGCGTCGTGTTTGAGACCGGACTCGAACTATTGCGCGAAGAAATTCCCGGACCGCGCAGTAATACTGCCTATCGGCTTATTGGAATCGGGGTGTCCGACCTTGCCCCAGCGGCTGCGATGGATGCAGACTTTCTGTTCCCCGACGCACATCGACGCCTTGGCGCGCAAGAGGACGCTATATCTTCTATAAGGGCGCGTTTTGGGGATGACGTGATTGGAACGATGCGCGACAAGCGCGCCGTGAGACCTCGGCAGCGGCCGGGGTCCGAAGACAAATAGTATAGAGGAGAAAAAGAGATGAGTGATATTGAGACCCGCCTGGCCGATTTGGGCCTGACCCTACCTGAACCTGCTGCGCCGGTGGCATCTTATGTTCCGTATACCATTGCGAATGGTATGGTTTTTGTTTCTGGCCAAGTTCCTTTTATCGGCGGCGGCGCGGTCATCACTGGCACCTTGGGTCTCGATATGGAGGTTGAAGCTGGCGCGAAAGCCGCTGAAGTGTGCGCGCTGGGACTATTGGCTCAAGTCAAGCTAGCCTGTGATGGCGACCTTGGCCGCCTTGACCGGTGTATCAAGCTGGGCGGTTTTGTAGCGTGTACGCCCGATTTTACCGACCAGCCAAAGGTGATCAATGGTGCCTCGGACCTCATGCTCTCTGCCCTTGGGGATGCAGGGCGCCATGCCCGCGCCGCAGTCGGCGTCCCTGCCCTTCCCCTTGGCTCCGCCGTTGAGGTGGACGGAATTTTTACGTTGAAGGGGTGAATAGCTTCTTTGTAGAGATTATTGTCATCCCGGTTTTCGCCAAAGGCGAACGACCGGGGTCGATAAACCCCAATGACGAGGACGACGCACCGCGCTCCATCATCTGCCCTACAGAGCTTGGACAATTGCTTGCACGAATTCCGTCATAGAAAAGCGCTCCCCTCCACCATTACACGCCCTTGCGATCACCTCATCGGCCTCGGTAGCGCAGCGTGGCCAGGATCAGCCCATATCGTAATATCGCTAAGCGACCCGAAAGCGACTGTACAAAAACCTTGCAATGCCTAATTATATAAAGCATGCTTACAATTGACGATGCGTCAGATTGTTAGATGCTGGCTTCAACCGTCAATGCGGCGAAGTCATTGAAGTGCATCGGTCGCCTTCAACCCATGCCATGAGCAATCGGGAGGTTTTTTGGAAATGATGAATTTTATCAGAAAACGTAAAGTGCTGTCCGTAGGCCTAGCCTTTATCGTGTTGTTACCGATACTATTTCAGTTCGGTCCCTTCCTGATTCCTGATCCGAAATGGTCGCCGACACCCAAAACAATCAACGGTATCACCGTCTTTGATGAGCACCACCCCTCACACCCAGGCCATTTCACGGTTGCTGAAAAAATAGGCATCTCGTCCAAAATCGACGTCGCAAAACTGCTCTTTAGCGAGAGAGCGCGGCAGGTTTCCAAGGACTGGCCAACCTTCGCAGATCGCACGGAAACCGGAGAAGTGACTCCGGATAACGATATAATGACAACGTCGGGCCGCCGCCTGAAATTGTAAGATTTACGCGGAAAATATGAAGCATTCATGTTCGTTGCAATCAC